>DASXWF010000115.1:0-23538 GCA_036503835.1 Polyangiaceae bacterium
TGTGTCGGCGACATACCAGGCCAGGGGTGCGAGGCAGCTCGGGGTCCACGGGGCGCAGGGCTCGAGGGCCTGGCGCGTCGTGCCGACGGTCCCTTCGTCAGGCGTGCGATCGTCGCTCGGGCTGCAGCCGAGCCAGCTACCGGCTGCGAGCAGAGTTGCGAATGCCAGGTGACGCCAAGTTTTTTCCCCGAGTTTCATTGCACACACTCCCACCTTCGCGTTGCGCGCTGGCGACGCGTTTCCGGAACATTGCACTTCTAAGCGAATTTCGTTTCTGAACTACCGGACGAATCAAGGGAGGAGGCGAGCGCCTCGCCCACCCGACCAGGTCGTCACGCCGGACGACCCAGTTGCCAAAATTTCGATCGGGAACGCGCGAAGTCGTTGCGTTGCGCGCGCTTGCCGCACTTTGCAGTTGCCCGTCACCGTTGCCCGCCGCGAGTCCTGCCTTCGCTTGGACTCGTCTTCTCACCCACCGCTTTGGTAGCTCCGCGTCGCGCTACCTGTCAAGGCCATCCTGATCGATCGTTTCCCAGGTGCGAAGGTCACGGGCTCGGAACTTGGCGATCCAAATGACTATTGCAGGTCGTTTGCAGGTCGTTTGCAGGTCGTTTTGGGGCTTGTCCGATTGTTCGGATCGGTGGCGGTTGGGAGCGGCACATGGTGGCACACCGGTCTTGCGATGTACGTCAATTGACGTACGTCCGATCCTGGCAGCGAGGACGATCACGCTGAGAAGGCGATCGTTGAGCCAGATTTGAGAGTCGGGCGCGGGGCGCGGTCGCGATGCCGGTCGTCTCGGTCTTCCAGTCGAAGGCGTCCAGGCTCTGGCCGTCGTCGGCGATGGTCGCCTCTTCGCGCGCCACGCGCTTGGCTAAGCGCGACGGCGCTTGGCTGTCTTGCGTGGCCTGCTTCTTCTCACGTTCGTCGAACTCGCCCGAGCGGCACGCTCGAGTTGTTCCACATCAGCCAAGTCCTGGGCGCGAGCGAACCAACGTTTTTCTGCCACGAGATCGTCCCGTGACAAGAAGTTCGCGGGGACGCTCGCGAACCTCGCACGAACGCGCCGCCGCCAGGCTGCCGCGAACGTCGTGGTGAACAGAGCCGGGAGAAAATCCACGCGCACGGGGGCAACGCCAAGCTGGATGAAGATCTTCGGATCGAGCAGGTTGTCGATCGTCACGTAGGTCGGCGCGGTGCCGCCGAAGAACTTCGAAATGGCCCGAACGACGCGAGCCGCGTTCGGGCGAGTCGGCCCGATGTAGATATCGAGGTCCTTGGTCGCCCGCGGGCGCGCGTGTAGTGCCAGCGCGTGAGCGCCGCCGATCAGGTACTTAGCGCCTGCCGCGTTCAACTCGGCGAGCAACTCTTCGAAGTCGGGGTACACGTAGTTTGCCTCGGGCCTTCAGCGCGCTTTCCGTCGCCTCATACACGGCTTCGACGCGAGCCTCCGGCGTCATTCCAGCCCAAAAATCTGCGTCTGCCGCGGCAGCGGCTGCAAGCGGAACCACGGAGACTTGCCACGTCCGCCCGCGGCGGTCGCGTTTGAGCTGTGTTCGGATTTTCATCGCAGGTTTTGGCTAGAGCTTACTGTGGTCGTTCAGCGCGGCACGATGAACTCGAGCTCCGTGCCCGCCGCGTACGCGTAGCTGACGAAGCGATCGAAGCCGTCGACGAGGACTCCAATCTTGCGGTTCGATTCGATGACGTGGACGCCGTCGTTCTGGCGGTCGGGGTCGAGGTCGTTCGGGGGGGCGACGGTCGGGTCGACGAGCGGGAAGCTGAGTTGGCAGGTGTGGACGAGCCAGGTTTCGGGAGCGGCGAGGGGGCGGGCGGCGACGCCGGCGGTTTCGGTTTCGCAGTCGAAGGCTTCGAGGCTCTGGCCGTCGAAGACGATTGCCGCGCCTTCGGGTGCCATGATGCGGACGAAGTCGAAGGCGTATTTGTCGGGGGTCAAAAAGACGTAGGTGGTGCGGTATTGTTCGATGGGCGGCAGGACGAGGGTGCTGGGGTCGCCGCCAGGGAGGTTGTTGGGGATGCCGGCCGCTTGTTGGCTCGGGGAGACGTTCATGAGCGAGATCGGTTGGTCGCTCTCGAGGGTGAAGGATTGGTCGGTGGCGAGGTCGACGTAGTCGCCCTTGAATCCGAGTTGGAAGGAGCCGCCTTTGCCGAGGGAGGTGACGATGTTGGCTCCAGCGTCGGTGGTGGCGAGGACGCGGAAGTAGTCGTCCTGTTCGGCGAGGCCGAGGTTCGCGCCGGCTGCCTGGAGGGCTTTGCTGCGGCTGGGGGTGATGGGCGCGATGAAGACGCGGCCGGCGGTGCGGACGTGGTCGAGCTGTTCTTCGAGGTGGTCGGCGCAGCAGCGGCGATCGCGGAGGTCTTCGAAGTGGGGGGCGTCGCTCGCTTCGCTGCCGCTGAAGGCGATGACGCCGCGGTTCGACTGGATGACGGTGCCGGTGAAGTCGGCGTTGAAGTCGCCGGTTTCGAGGTTCAGGACGTCGTAGGGGCCGAGCGTGACTTCGAGCTCTTCACCCGGGAGGGTTTCGGGGATGCCGGGGGCGCCGAGGATGCGGGCGGTGGTGCGGACGCGGACAGTGGTGTCGGCACGCGTGCCGATGACGGTGAGGAAGGCGCGGAGGTCGACGGGGTCGGTGGAGCTGAAGTTTTGGAAGGGTTTGTCGGAGCTGGCGATGGTCTGGGGCCAGCCGAGGACGACGTAGGCGTCGAGCATTTCGTCGATTTCGGGGTCGACGGCTTCACGCGGTTTGAGGAGGGAGGCGTCGTTGGAGAAGACGCCGGCGTTCGTGAGCGGGTTGAATTGGTAGGCGACGACCGGGAAGGTGGAGCGGATTTGGTAGGCGTTGCGCGTGAGGGCGCTGTGGGTGCCGGTGTTGAAGGTGCCGGGCGGGGAGCCGTCGACTTCGCGCGGGCCGAGCGGGAAGACGCGCAGGCTGCGCGGCGGGATGAGCGCGCGCTGGATTTCGTAGTCTTCGTTCGGGTCGCCGGGCGCGGAGTCGTCCTGGTGGATGCTGACTTCGGCGGTGACGTCGGGCTGGGCGTTGCTGACGACGACGGCGAATTGCTGGGAGGCGGCGTTGAGGACGTCGCTCACGTTGGCGTTGTCGAGATCGGCGGCCCAGTATTCGCAGCCGACGTTGCTGCGCTGGCGCGTGGCTTGCTGGCAGAGGTGCACGCACACGCCGAGGCGGCAGGCGAGGCCGTTTTCCTCGGCGCAGCTTTCGCCGAGGTCGAAGCCGCTGCCGTCGGAGCGGCAGACGGCGGTGCGGTTGCCGTCGCAGCTCAGTGAGTCGGGGTCGCAGACGGCGCAGGCGGCGAGCTTTTCCGAGCAGACGAGGCCCTGGTTCGAGCAATTTTCGAGGCGGGTCCAGGCAGGGCCTTCGGGGGAGTTGTCGCAGCGCTCGAGCTCGTTTTGGCAGCGGATCGCGCCGAGCGTGCAGGCGGCTTCGGTCGGGCGAAAGAGCCAGCGGTCGGAGCGGTCGAAGCTGCACGAGCTCGCGAGGGCGGCGCCCGCGAGCAGCAGGGCGGCGGCGCTGCGCTCAGTACGACGCGTACGAGACATCGCGCGAGTAGGAGCGCCAGGTGCGCGTCGTCAGATTCGGGGTCTTGAGGTCCCGGTATTCGAAGTCGTCGATGTGGGCGAGCGTGACTTGCACGGCGATTGCGCCCTTGACCAGCGCGAGCTCGGGATCGATCGCGGCGAGATCCGGTACGCGCACCGTTTCGGGTGAACCCGGAGCGACGATGCGCCACGAAATCAGGCCGCCGCCGCTCGCCACGTCCAGCACGGTGAGGCTCGGCTTGGGTCCGCCCGGTTCGCGGCCGAGCTCGAACTCGCGCCCGTTCCATTTCGCGCTGCTCGCGGGGGCGTCGACGCGCGGGACCTCGAGAAAAGAGCCGACGCCGAGCGGCTCGAGCCCGGTGACGGTCGCGAACAGGCCGACTGCCGAGAGCGGGGGACCGCCGGAGGTGCCGGTCATGGCCGTCGCGGTCGCGATGTAGCGCGAGCCGGTGAGGGAGCCGTTGAGCGGAGGGACGCCGACGAAGCGGAAGGGGCCGGGCGCCGGGAGGAGGCTCGTGAGGCGCCCGTTCGGCAGGAGGATGTAGCCTTCGTTGCCGACCTCGATCGCGAGCCTGGCTTCGATGTGATCGGGACCGCGCGAGGTGGGCGTCGGGCCGGTCGCGTCGATCAAGAGCGTGTGATCGAGCGGTGTGTCGATCTGGATGTAGACCTCTTCGCGGGTCTGGTCCGGAGCGACGGCGACGCCGCGCGTGAGGCCCATCGCGTAGGGCGTGAAGGTGTAGGGACTCCGCGAGCGATCCTCGATGCCGACCAGCGCGTAGACGGCGAAGTTGCCGGGCAGCGTCGAGAAGTAGAAGGAGTAGCCGACTTCGCCGCTGGAGGTCGGCGTGATCACCCCGACCGGGTTGTTGAACAGATTCTCGTATTCGTCCGTGGCGCGCGGCGCGAGGCGGAAGACGTAGCCGATTTTCACGGAATTTTCGCCGTGCGGCGTGGGCACGTTCTCCCAGCCGGCCTCGCGCAGCTCCTCGTCCAGAGGCCACACGATCTCGCCCGAGACCCTGGCGCCCGTGCCCGGACGCCCGGCAGGCGGCTGGCCCTCGTCACCGCACGCGGGAGAGAGCACGGGTTGCAAGTACACGGTCACGCGCTCGACCGGCACGCCGACGTAGGTGAACGGTTGGAAACACTTCCTGGCGACCGTCACGGTGACGGTCTCGTCGAACTCGGAATCCGAAATCACCGCGGTGCCGAAGCCGTCGGTCTTGGTCACGCGCGCGCTGTCCGCGTCGTTGCCGACGATGACGGTGGCCCCCGGTATCGCGCTCGGCTCGCCGGTGTCGGAGAGCACGAGTACGTCGAGCTCTCCCGCGAGCGCGTCGCCCGAGAATCCCCCGCGGAAGCTGTCGTCGCTGACGACGTAGGTGTAGCCGTCGAGCACGTCGAAGACGCGACTCTCCCCGTCGTCTTTCACGCTCGCCCGCAGGGTTTTCGTGCCGGGCGTGCCGGGCGGCGTGAGGCAGGTGAGCTCGGTCGGGCTCACGATCTCCTCGATGTCGCAGGGCTGAAGGTCGATCTCGATTTCGGTGTCTTCGTCGAAGAGGGGCTCGTACGCGTGGATCGTGACGAGTGTTCCGCCCGACGTGGGTCCCGTCAGCGGCGTGACGAAGAGGTCGTCGTAGCTGAACCCGCCCGGGAGCGTGACGCGCGTGGACTCGTCGTCCCCGTTCTGCACGATCACGTCGGCGGGGCCGGGCGCGCCTTCCGGCGTCGTGAGCTGAATGCGCTGGGGATCGACGACGATCGTCTGCTCTTTCGGCACGAGCACGTCGCCGAACCAAACCTGGGCGTCGCTGCCGAAGCCGTTGCCGCGGATCGAAGCGAGCGTGCCGCCCGAGAACGGCCCGTGCGGCGGCGTGATCGAGAGGATCGCGTGCGGTCGCAGCGTCGGCGCGTCGCCTTCGTCCGGGCCGCCCTCCACTTCGATCGGAGGCGGCCCGCCGGCGTCGCGCTCACCGACCTGATACGATTGCCGTTTGGTCGGGACGCAGCTCGACGCCAGGAAGAGCGTGACGAGAAGCTTGCTCGACCGAAGTCCCACGACACCCCAAGGTAGGACCAGGCAGGGGACGCGGCAAGTCGGCCGGGCCGGATCCCGGCGAGAGCGCCGAGAGTAGAACTTTCGACAAAGACTTGCGCAGCGGCTCGCTATCGCCGGGCCCGACGCAGGCTGGGCAGCCGGCGGGGCAGGGGCATTCCGCGATCAGGGCGCGTGCGCTCGCCATCAGCTCGGGCGCGCGCTCGTAGATGCGCTCGGCCAGGCCCACCCCGCCTGGAATCGCGTCGAACAGGAACAGCGTCGGCTCGTAGCCGCCGGTGCGCCGCGCGTGCGGATCGCGCCCCGGGGCCTCACCGTCGGACTCGCCGTCGCCGATGGTGCGGCCGATGTCGCGCGGATCGCACATGAGTGACAGCGCCGCGACCGTCTCGAGGGCGATCGAGATGCCGCGGAGCGCGTCCACCACGGCCGAGCGCGGCGCGTCGAGCGCGGCCACGACGTGCTCGGGCACGCTCAGCCAGAAGCTCGTGGTGTGCATCTGCATCTCGGGCAGGTGCACGTCACCGTAGCCGGCGTTCTCGTGCGTGAAGAATTTGATTTTCTTGTAGCCGGTGACCTTCTCGACGACCTTCACGTCGCCGAAGCCTACCGCCGCGCGACCGAGCTCGCCTTCGCGCCGCTCCTCGATGACCTGCACGGTGCGGTAGGTGAGGGCGGTCGTGAAGTAGTCGGGCTCGACCTTTTTGACGAAGGCCTTGTGGTTTTCGAAGTCGAGCCGCTCCACCTGGTACTGCTCGGCGTCGTGCTGGTAGATGGCCTGCTCGTGCAGCATGGTGTGCGCGGCGCGGAAGTCGAGCTCGGCGATGGATCGCCCGCTCGCGGTGTCGACGATCACGAAGTTGTCCCAACCCACGTTGCGCAGCGAAACGTTGCTCGCCGGGAAGGCCTCCCCCGCCCAGAAATAGCGGCCGTTCGCGGCATGCACCAGGCCGTGGCCGG
This sequence comes from Polyangiaceae bacterium, assembly GCA_036503835.1. Taxonomy (GTDB): domain Bacteria; phylum Myxococcota_A; class Polyangia; order Polyangiales; family Polyangiaceae; genus PMG-095. The sequence continues at coordinate 6,600 of DASXWF010000115.1, forward strand.
CGAGGTACTCGAGCGCGTCGCGCGTCGCCTGCGCGTCGAGACCGAGGTAGCTCTCGCCGCTCGCAGGCACGGGCGCGGCCGCGCGCGGGCCCGCGGCGCTGAGCTCGAACGGCGCCTCGAACGCCGCGCACTTCAAATGCTGGATCAGGATCTCGACGTTGCTCGGATCGATGCGCGCTTCCTCCGCGCCCGCCTCGAACAGGTAGCCCGGCTCGCGCGCCAGGTACTGATCGAGCGGATCGCTCGTGCACACGAGCACGGCGACGCTGCGTGAGCCGCGCCGCCCCGCGCGGCCGAAGCGCTGCCAGGTGCCGGCGACCGAGCCCGGATACCCGGAGCACACCACCGCGTCGAGATCGCCGATGTCGATGCCGAGCTCGAGCGCGTTCGTGGCCACGACGCACAGGATTTCTCCATTGCGCAGGCCCGCCTCCACGCGCCGCCGCGTCTCCGGCAGGTAGCCGCCGCGGTAACCCATGATCGCGTCGGGCGGCACCGCGTCGCCGACGCGAGCGCGCAGGTACTTCAGCATGACCTCGACGGAGTTGCGCGACGGGCCGAAGACGATCGTCGGCACGCGGGCGATCACGAGATCGGCCGCGAGCGCGACGGCCTGCTTCAGCGTGCTCGCGCGGATGCCGAGCTCTTCGTTCACGACCGGCGGATTCACGAGGTAGACCTCGCGCGAGGCGCGCGGGGCGCCCGAGCGATCGACGAGCGCGACGCTTTCGGGGGCCACGCCGAGCAGGCGCGCGGCGTGCTCGCGCGGGTTGCCGATGGTGGCGGTCGCGCACAGAAATACGGGCTCGCTGCCGTGGAAGCGCGCGATGCGCCGCAGGCGCGCGATCACGTGGGCCATGTGCGAGCCGAACACGCCGCGGTAGGTGTGGAGCTCGTCGAGCACCACGAAGCGCAGGCCCTGGAACAGCCGCGCCCAGCGCGCGTGGTTCGGCAGGATCCCCGCGTGCAGCATGTCGGGGTTCGAGAGCACGACGCGCGCCCGATCGCGCGCGCCCTTGCGCGCGTCGGCCGGTGTGTCGCCGTCGAAGACCGCGGCGGGCGTCGCGAGCCCGGCGTCGTGCACGAGCTCGAGGAAGGCGTGCTCCTGATCGCGCGAGAGCGCTTTGGTCGGGTAGAGGTAGAGCGCCGTCGCCGCCGGGTCGCGCGCGAGCGCGTCGAGCACGGGCAGGTGGAAGCACAGGCTCTTGCCGCTCGCGGTCGGGGTCGCGACCACCACGTGCTCGCCGCGCACGGCGGCCTCGATGGCCTCGCGCTGGTGGCTGTAGAGCGACGTGATGCCGCGCCCGGCGAGCGCGCGATCGAGCCCCGGAGCGAGGGCCGGCAGCTCCACGAGCTTCGCTTCCTCGGACGGGAAGCTGCGTTCGGCGGCTACCGAGCGGCGCACGGCGCCGGCCGCTTGCCAGTCGGAAAGCACGGCGTCGATGCCGCGGCGGTGGGACCAGGGCGCTTCGGGCACGAGCGAATACTAAACGGATGTGCGGTGCTCTGTCACGAAACACGGCGCGGATACGCAGTGTCCTGTACTCAAGTAATCGAGACCATAAGGGAATTCGCGAGCCTGCTCGACGGTTCGAAGGACCCGGCGGGCGCGACGCGCCCCCTCACGCCAAACTCGACCGCTTCCGTAGGAGTATGTAGGAGTGCCCGCAGATGAGTGATCCAGTTCAGTCCGCGCCGCCCGGCGCGCCGCCCGCGGGCCCGGACCTCGCGAAGCCGGTCGAGCCGGCTCCGGCCACCGCGCCCGTCATCGAAGCGCCGCCGGCTGCGCCCGTCATCGAAGCGCCGCACGCCGCTGCGCCCATCATCGAAGCGCCGCAGCTGAGCGCACCGCTTCCGGAGGGCGCACCGCTTCCCGTCAGCGCGCCGCTTTCGTCCGCCGGCCCCGCGTCGACGCAACCCTCCGAAGCTCCGCTCGGCGATCGCCCGACGTTTCTGTTCTTCGGCATCATCGCGTCGGTCTCGCTGCTCGCGGACGTGCTCACCAAGGCGTGGGCGGAAATCGTTCTGTCGCGGCGGCCCTTCGACGATCCTTCGATCGTGCTGATCCAGAAGCACCTGACGTTCACCATCGCGTACAACAAGGGCGGCGCGTGGGGGCTCCTGCAGGACGCGCCCGAGTCGGTGCGGCGGCCCTTCTTCTTCGCGGTCAGCGTGCTCGCCGTGCTGTTCATCGTCTCGCTCTATTCGAAGATCGGCCGCAGCCAGCGGGCGCTCGCCTGGGGCCTGCCGCTCGTGCTGGGCGGCGCGCTCGGCAACCTCTCCGATCGTGTCACCCGCAGCAGCGTCATCGACTTCATCGACTACCGCGCCGATTGGGTGCTCAGCATGAATCGGGCGATCCTGAAGCTCGTTCCGAACTGGGGCGTCACCGATCACTGGCCGACCTTCAACGTCGCCGACATCGCCATCTGCGTCGGCGTCGGGTTGATGGCGGTCGATATGTTCACCTCACGCCGGGCGCCGGAACGCGCCGCGCCGCTCGGACCCGCCGTCGGCGCCTGACCTCCGAGGAACCAGCGTCCCATGCACGGAAGGCTCTTTCAGTTCGACCTCGGTTTCCTGAAGGACGGCCTCGTGATGCCGTTCCCGAGCTACTTCGTGTTGCTGCTCACGGGCTTTCTGCTCGCGACGTTGATCGGCGCGATCTGGGCGCGGCGCGTGGGGCAGAACCCGGACGTGATCGTCGATCTGGGGCTCGCGATGGTGCTCGCGGGCATCGCGGGCGGCCGGCTGCTGCACGTGGTGTCCGACGGTTACTTCTGGGACTACGTGCACCTCTGCACCGACCCGAGCCAGGTCTCCTGGCAGATCACGCGCGCCCAGTGCGCGGCCCAGGATCCCGCCGGCATCTGGGACATGGCGAAGCAGGTCTGCCGTCCGAAGGAAGCCGACTGCTTCGCCTGGGCGAAGTTCTACGGCGGTGGGCTCACGTACTACGGCGGCTTCGTCGGCGCCTCGGTCGCCGCCTGGTTCTTGCTCAAGGCCGACAAGTTTCCGTTCTGGAAGGCGGCGGACATGGCCGGCATGGTCGTGCCGGTCGGGCTCGGTTTCGGCCGGCTCGGGTGCTTGCTCGCCGGCTGCTGCTTCGGCAAGCCCTGGAACTCGTCGCTCGCCGTGCACTTCCCCGGTGGTAGCCCCGCGAGCGAAGGGCAGTTCAAGGAGAAGCTCCTGACGAGCAGCTCGAGCGAATCGCTCGCCGTGCATCCGACCCAGCTCTACGAGTCGTTCGCATCGTTCGCGATCGCGATGTTCCTGATTTTTCACCTCCACGGGCGAAAGCGCTACGATGGACAGGTTTTCGTGAGCTTCGTCGGCCTGTACGCGGGTGTGCGCTTCCTGCTCGAGTTCGTGCGGGCGGACGACCGCGGCGGGTTCTTCGGGCTCAGCACCTCGCAGCTCGTCGGGCTGCCGCTGATCGCGGGCGCCTACTACGTCCATCAGCGGCTCTCCGAGCGCGCGAAGAAGGCGTTCACGCTCGAGGCGACGGCGTGAATCTCGTGCGCGGACTCGCTCCGGCCGCGTGGCTCGGTGTCGCGGGTTTGCTCGGATTCGCCTGTCAGGCGGAGGAGGAACGGCCGCCGCCGCAGACGTGCCTCGGGGTGCAGTGCTTCATGCACGGGAACCCCGGCGCCAAGCCCGGTGACGGGAGCGGCGGATCGGCGGGAGGCTCGGACGGTGACGGCGGCGAGGCTCCTTCCGTGACGTTGTCCGGAGTGGTCGGGCACCTGCTGGACGACGAGTTCGCGTACTACGAGCTCTACGAGGGCGAGGTGGATCTGCGCGCGGAATCGAGCGACAGCGGCAGCGAGAGGGGCGTCTGGCGCGGCAGCGAACCCTTCACGATCCGAGGCGTGAGACAAGCCCCGTTCACCTGGCTCTACGGAGAGCCGCGGGTCAGTTCCCTCGGCGCGCTTCCCACGCTCAAGCTGATACGGACCGACGAGCCCAACTCCGACGGAGTCGTGTTCCTGGAGGAGGGGAACGCGTTCATCCTCGTTCGCGAGAGCATCATCGAGCAGATTTTCGGCGTGCTGAGCTCGCCCATCACGCTCGATTCGAGGAAGGGACAGGTCGTGCTGCAGCTCCTCACCGCATCCGGCGCCGGCGCGTCCGGCATCCAGGTGACGGCGCCGAAAGCGGACGTGGTGATCTACGCCGTCAACGGCAGCTTCAGCGAGATCCCGGAAGAGACGGATTCGACCGGGCTCGTGCTGCTCGCCAACGTGGACGGAGACTCGTGGCCGGGCGAGCTCGTCGAAGTCGGGTTCCAGGGGGACAGGTCGACCGCCTTCGACGTGCGGGTGATCACCGGAGCGGTCACGTACGCGCAGATCGCGCCGTAGGCGCGGCTCCGCGTGACGGCTTTGGGATACGGGGCCCGTGTTTCGCGGCCCCGCAGGCTTGCTGGGGCGATCGTTTTCCGTTATGCGGGCACGCGATGGCGACGCTCATCGACGGCAAGCTCGTGGCAAAAACGGTGCGCAGCGAGGTGGCGCGCCGCGTCGCCGAATTTCGCGCCGCCACGGGGCGCGCCCCCGGGCTGCACGTGGTGCTCGCGGGCGACGATCCCGCGTCGGCCGTCTACGTGGGCGGTAAAGAGAAGGCGGCCGCCGAGGTCGGAATGCTCGGCAAGGTGCACCGGCTGCCGGAAAGCGTGAGCGAGGAGACGCTGCTCGGCCTCGTGCGCGAGCTGAATCAGGATCCGGCGGTGGACGGGATTCTGGTGCAGCTGCCGCTGCCGAAAGGCATCCGCTCGGCGCTCGTGCTCGAAGCGGTCGCCGCGTCGAAGGACGTCGACGGCTTTCACGCGCTGAACGTCGGCGCGCTCTGGAGCGGCCAGGAGCGGCTCGTGCCGTGCACGCCGCGCGGCTGCCTGCGCCTGCTGGACCACGCGGGCGTCGCGCTCGAAGGCGCGCGCGCGGTCGTGGTCGGTCGCTCCAACATCGTGGGCAAACCGGTGGCCGCCTTGCTGCTCGGCCGCAACGCCACGGTGATGCTCGCGCACTCGAAGAGCCGCGATTTGCCGGGACTTTGTCGCGAGGCGGACGTGCTGGTCGCCGCGGTCGGGCGGGCGCGGATGATCGGCGGCGACTGGATCAAGCCGGGCGCGGCCGTCATCGACGTCGGCATGAACCGCGACTCCGCCGGCAAGCTGTGCGGTGACGTGGACTTCGACTCGGCGGAAAAGGTCGCGGGCGCGATCACGCCGGTGCCGGGCGGCGTCGGTCCGATGACGATCGCGATGCTGCTCGACAATACGCTGTCGGCCGCGCGCGCGCGTGCTCAGCTCGGGCGCGCGTAGCGTCCCGGCGGAATCCCGAACCCGGTACAGATCGCGTCGAGCACGCGATCGGCTTGCTCGAGGGTGGCCGCGAGCGTTCCCGTGTTGTCGATGACGTGATCGGCCACCGCGAGCTTCTGTTCGAGGGGGAATTGCGCCGCGAGTCGGGCGGCCGCCGCTGCCGGCGAGACACCGTCGCGCCGCGCGGCGCGCTCGATCTGCACGGCTTCGTCGGCGCGCACCACGACGAGCGGGCGGAGCTTGTCGGCGAGCCCGACCTCGACCAGCAGCGGAGCCTCGTAGCAGACGAGGGGCTCGCCACGGGCCTCGAGCGCGCGCGTCCGCTCCTGCATCAGCGCGTGAATGCGCGGGTGGGTGAGGCGCTCGAGGCGCTTTCTGAGCTCCGGATCGGCGAACACCTTCGCCGCGAGGCGCTTGCGGTCGAGGGCCCCCGAGGCGTCGAGCATGTCGCCGCCGAACTCCGTCACCACCGCCCGAAGTCCTTCGCTCCCCGGCTCGACCACGTCCCGGGCGAGCTGATCGGCGTCGATCACCGGAAGTCCCCGGGCGGCAAAACGCGCCGCAACCACGCTCTTTCCGGAGGCGAGCCCTCCCGTCAGACCGAACACGTGGACCATGGCGTTTCCGAGCTTGCCCTTCCCTGAGCATCCGTTCAAATGGGGCATGCGGTTCGACCGGCAGCGTCGCGGAGCCCGGGCCCTCGCGCTCGCGCTGGCTTCGATGGCGTTCCCTGCCTGCGCCGGCGCTTCAGAGCCGCTGCCGGCCGCCTCCGCGCCAGGGCTGCTCGCCGGGCCAAAGCACTCTCACAGCCCTCTCAGCGACGCGGCGGCCCCCGAGCCGCTCCTCGGCGTCGCCTTCACGTTCAACGCCGGGGCTCCTCTTTCCGGTCCGCCCGGCATTGCCCCGGATGGGAACCTGCTCGTCGGCACCACCGACGGCTACCTGCACTCGCTGCGGCCCGACGGCAGCTTTCGTTGGAGCTACACCCTCCGCGGCGGCGTGCTCGGCCGCCCGGCCTGGAATGCCGAGGGACTCGCGCTGGCGAGCGCGCGGCGCAACGGGCTCTACGCTGTCGCGCCCGACGGGGCGCTCGCGTGGGTCAGCGCGATCCCCGGGGGCACCACCTCCGCGCCGGTCGTCGACGGGGAAGGGAAGATCTGGGTCACGACGGGTGGCGGGGCTCTGCTCGCGTTCACGGCGCGAGGCGGCGTCACCGGTTTCGCGAAGATCGGCCTGACGGCGACGCTCGGACCGGTGCTGCTCGACACCGGCGAGATCGCCGTCGCGAACGTGGACGGCCCGCTGCGGGTTGCCGGCCGTCTCGGACGCTCGGAGACCGCGCGTTTCGAGGGTCCCTTGCGGGAGCTCCACGCGGGCCCGGCGGGCCTCTTCCTGCTCGGTGCCGAGGGGCTCGGGCGGTTCGAGGCGAGGCCGCTCGAGGAGCGCTGGGTGCGGGCGGACGTGAACGCGGTCGCCTGCACGCGCCCGGGGCTCGTGACCGTCGAGCACGGCGCGGCGCGCTGGATTTCCGCGGCGGGAGAGCCCGGCCCGGCGCGGGCTCTCCCGGGCGGTGCGGGGCGCGCCAGCACCTGCTCCTCCGACGGTTCGCTGCTCGTCGCGACCGAGGACGGGCTGCTCGTGAAGCTCCGGGCCGGCGGGGAGCTTTCCGAGACACGCATCGCGCCGGGACGTGTGCTCGGCCTCGATCTCGCTCCCCGCGGGCTCGTCGTCGTCTCCTACGCCGACGGCCGCCTCCTCGGCATCGAGCCGCCGTGACCCTCCTGCCGCGATGGACCTGAAGCGCCGCCTTTCCCAGCTACCCGCGCCCGCGGCGGCGCGGGGCTTCGCGGGCGCGGCACCGGTGCTCCCGTCCGACCGCGGCGAGCTGCTCGCCGCCCTGCGCGCGAAGATGGCGGACATTCTGGAGCAGCCCCGGCCCGAGCCGCGACCGCCCGCCGATCCCAGCGCAGGGCTTCTGCCCTTCGTGCGCGAGGAGCGCGCGACCGGCGTGCTCTACCGCCGCAGCCTGCGCCTCGCGCCGTCCCATCACGTCGGGCGCGTGCCCGTGGACGCCGCGCGCGGCGCGCGTCCCGAGCTGCTCTCCCTGCTCGCGCTCGACACGCTGCTCGCCGGCACGCGCCCCGAGCGCGCGCTCTACCTCGACACGGAGACCACCGGCCTCGGCACCGGCAGCGGGATCTGGCCGTTTTTGGTGGGACTCGGCCGCTTCGACGAAGACGGCTATTTCGAGGTCGAGCAGCTGCTGCTGCGAAGTCCCGCGGACGAGCCGGCGCTCGTGGCGCACGTGCGCGAGCGCGTCGAGTCCGCCGAGCTGCTCGTGAGCTACAACGGGAAAACCTTCGACTGGCCGCTGCTCGCGACGCGCGCCGTGATGTGCCGGGTGCGGCCGCTGCCGGCGCGCCCCCACCTCGATCTTCTGCACGTCGCGCGGCGCCTGCACCGCGAGCGGCTGGGCGCGTGCCGCCTCGTCACCCTCGAAAGTGAAGTGCTCGGCTTCGTGCGCGGTCCGGACATCGAGGGCGGAGAGGTCCCCGCGCGCTATGCCCACTTCCTCCGCACCGGCGACGAGGAAGCGCTCCTCGCCGTCGTCGAGCACAACGCGTGGGACGTGGCGAGCATGGCGGCGCTCGTGGGTCTCTACGGCGAGCCCTTCGATCTCCTCCACCCCGAAGACCTGCTGGGCCTTGCCACCACGCTGAAGCGCGCGGGGGCGCTCGCCGTCGCCGAACGCGCGGCCGACACCGCGCTCGATCGCGGCGCCGGCGCTCGCGCGCTCCGGGTCCGCGGCAGCATCGCCAAGGCCCAGGGCGACCGCTCTCGTGCGCTCGCCGATTTCGAGGCCTTCTCCAACGAAATCGACGATCCGGCCGTGCGTCTGGAGCTCGCCAAGCTCTACGAACACTTCGTCAAAGAACCCTCCCGCGCCCTCGCCCTCACCGAACGAGGCACCGGCGAACCCGAAGCCGCCCTCGCGAAGCGTCGCGCGCGCCTCGAGCGGAAGGCCAGGCGCTGACGGCAGGTGGAATCCGAGAACGGGAATGTTGGAGCCTGCTGACAGGGATTTTTTGCCGCCAAGGCCGCCAAGAGCGCCAAGGCCGCCAAGGGGATTGGGGTTTTCTGACGGCGACTGAAGCACTGCACCACGCTTCGTACATCCCCAATCGCTGCTCTGTGCCCCTGCTTCTCCGGTGCCGCCGGCCGAGAAACTAACCAAAAATTCCTCTTGGCGGCCTTGGCGCTCTTGGCGGCCTTGGCGGCAAATCAACCCTCCCAGTCCACACCACCCTGCACACCTCCCGATCGACCCGACGGTCGGCAAGGTTAACCCTCAGCTCGTCGCTACCCGACAGTTCTCGCCAGGCGGCGTCAATGCTTGAAAGTCGGGCAGAGACGCTGAAAGCTTCCGGCGTCATGGCTTACGACCATAAGAGCATCGAAGAGCGCTGGCGCCGTTACTGGCAGGAGAACGCGACCTTTCGCGCCGTGCGGCGGCCCGGGCGGCCCAAAGCTTACGTGCTCGACATGTTCCCGTACCCGTCGGGGTCGGGCCTGCACGTCGGTCATCCGCACGGTTACCTCGCGACGGACATCGTCTCCCGCAAGAAGCGCATGCAGGGCTTCGACGTGCTGCATCCCATGGGCTGGGACGCCTTTGGTTTGCCCGCCGAGCAGCACGCCATCAAGACCGGCACGCACCCGGCCAAGACCACCCTCGCCAACATCGAAACCTACCGGCGCCAGCTCCAAGCGCTCGGTTTCGCCTACGACTGGTCGCGGGAAATCAACACCACCGACCCCGGCTACGTGCGCTGGACGCAGTGGATCTTCCTGAAGTTCTTCGAGAAGGGACTCGCGTTTCAGGCTGAAATTCCCGTGAATTGGTGCCCGGCGCTCGGTACCGTGCTCGCGAACGAAGAGGTCGTCGACGGCAAGAGCGAGGTCGGCGGCTTCCCCATCGTGCGCCAGCCGCTGCGCCAGTGGCAGCTGCGCATCACCGCCTACGCCGATCGTCTGGCGGACGAGATCGTCCCGCTCGACTGGCCCGAGACCAAGCAGAAGCAGATCGACTGGATCGGCAAGAGCGAGGGCGCCGAGGTCGATTTCCAGCTGGTCGGTCGCTCCGAAAAACTCACCGTCTTCACGACGCGTCCCGACACCCTGTTCGGCGCGACCTACATGGTGATCGCTCCCGATCACCCGCTCACGCTGACGATCACGGCGGAGAGCGAGCGGGCGCGCGTCGCCGCGTACGTGCAGGCCGCGGCTCACAAGAGCGACATGGAGCGCACCGCGCTGAACCGCGAAAAGACCGGCGTGTTCACCGGCGCGTACGCCGAAAACCCCCTGAACGGCAGCAAAATCCCGATCTTCACCGCGGACTACGTGCTGGGCGCCTACGGCACCGGCGCGATCATGGCGGTGCCCGCCCACGACGAGCGCGACTTCGAGTTCGCGAAGCGCTTCGAGCTCCCCATCGTCGAGGTCGTGAGTCCGGACGGCGCCCTGCACGAGGGTCTGGAGAAGGCCTTCGTCGGCGACGGCATCGCGGTGCGCTCGGGACGCTTCGACGGTCAGAAGACGCCCGAGATGAAGCGCAACGTCATCGCGTTCCTCGACGCGCAAGGCATCGGCCGCCGGCGCGTGAACTACAAGCTGCGCGACTGGGTGTTCAGCCGCCAGCGCTACTGGGGCGAGCCGATTCCCATCTATTTCCCGGTCAAGACCGCGGGCGATCCGCGCAAGGGCGACGCCTTCGAAATCGACTATCGGACGCCGATCGCCGTCCCGGAAAGCGAGCTCCCCGTGCAGCTTCCGGCGCTCGAGGATTACCGTCCCGGCGATCCCCAGGGCCCGCTGGTTCGGGCACCCGAGTGGAGATTCTTCCAAAAGGAAGGGAAGTGGTTCGCGCGCGAGACGAACACCATGCCGCAGTGGGCAGGGTCGTGCTGGTACTACCTGCGGTTCATCGACCCGCACAACGACCAGCGCATCTTCTCGGAGCAGGCTTACGACGACTGGATGCCCGTCGACCTGTACGTGGGGGGCTCCGAGCACAGCGTACTGCACCTGTTTTACGCCCGTTTCTGGCACAAGGTGCTCCACGACGTGGGCGTCGTGAAGCACCCCGAGCCCTTCCTGAAGCTGGTGCATCAGGGCACGATCCTCGGCACGGTTTACCGTTTCTACGAGGTCGTCGACGCCGGCGGCAAAGTCGTGCGCGCGCTCGCGGGCGACGATCCGGACGTCGCGGACGCGCCGGAGGGCTCGGGGTACGTGCTGCGATCGAGCGGTGAGAAGGCCGTGGAAGCGTTCGTGAACGAGTCGGAGGTGAGCTTCCGCGACGGTGCGCCCCACCACCGCGAGCTCGGCGTGAAGCTCGTGGTGCAGCACGAAAAAATGAGCAAATCGCGCGGTAACGTCGTCAACCCCGACGGCGTGATCGCCGAGAGCGGCGCGGACAGCCTGCGCGTTTACGAGATGTTCATGGGCCCGCTCGAGCAGATGAAGCCCTGGCAAACGAGCGGGATCCAGGGTGTCCGCCGCTTCCTCGAGCGCGTCCACGCCCTGGCCACGCGCGAGCTCGACCCGGGCGAACCCGATGACGAGACGCAAAAGCTCGTGCATCGCACGGTGAAGAAGGTCGGGGAGGACATCGACGCGCTCCGCCTCAACACGGCCGTGAGCGCGATGATGATCCTCGCCAATCACCTGAACACTCGCGAGAAGCCGTTCCGCTCGGCGGTCGAGAAGCTCGTACTCTGCCTCTCGCCCTTCGCGCCTCACCTCGCCGAGGAGCTCTGGGCGCACCTCGGTCACCCGCCTTCCATCGCCGACGCACCCTGGCCTGCGTTCGATCCGGCCTGGTGCGTGGAGCACACTCGCGAGATCGGCGTACAGGTCGACGGGAAAGTCCGCGGTCGCGTAGCGCTTCCTGTGGACGCCGCGTCGGACGAAGCGCAGCGCATCGCGCTCGCCGACCCGAACGTAGCGAAGTTCGTGGCCGGGAAGACACCGAAGAAGGTCGTCTATGTGCCTGGAAAGATTCTCAATTTCATCATCGGCTGAAGAACCCCCTCCCGCGCGTTCACGCGACACGCGCCCAGTACTGCGCGCTGATCCAGCCGAACAGACGCTCTCTTCTGAACGCCTGCAGCCATGTGGAAATCATGTTGTTTCCCGTGAAACCAATCCTTCCCAAAAGGTCAACTTTTTCGCCACTGGAGACCTGATAGCTCGGGTGGTGAGCAAAGAGCGCGACGGCCGCGAGGTTGGGATCAGCCGGCAACGGTGAGGCTACCAGAGGCGGTTTTTCTACCGCCAAGGCCGCCAAGAGCGCCAAGGCCGGCAGCGGATTTGGGGGGCGAGCTGCTCGTCAGCGCTCAACGTAATCCGTCCCCGGCCTTCGCCCCGTCGCCAGGGCGTGGCGCGTGAACCGCGCGATGCCCGATTTCGCCGGTCACGCCCTCCAACCCAAAATCTCCTTTGGCGGGTTTGGCGCTCTTGGCGGCCTTGGCGGCCTTGGCGGCCAAACAACCCTTCCTGCACAACCCGAGGCCCCCGTTTCCGCCAGACCCCCAACTACCGGCAAGGGCACCCATCCAGTCGCTAATACCCCCCAGGTGGCCCCGGTGGTGGGATGACGCTGCGACTCGCGTTCGGGTCGGAGGTGAGGGCGGGGCGCTCGGGGATGACTAGGTAGAAGGCGGCGCCCGTGAAGGGTACGGCGACGATTTCCTCGCCGGAGGCGTAGCGCACGTCGCCGCCATGACCGTGAGCGACGCCGCGGACGATGGCGAGGCCGATGCCCGTGCCGCCGTGGGAACGGGTGGGGGAGCCGTCGACCTGGTAGAAGGGCTCGAAGAGCTGGCGAGCCTTCTCGGCCGGGACGCCCGGACCCGTGTCGGCGATGCAGACCTCGAGGTGCCCGGAGGTGAGCTTGCGTGCTCGGACCCCGACGGTGCCCCCAGCCGGCGTGAACTTCGTGGCGTTGTCGAGCAGCTGATCGAGGGCTCGGCCGAGTCGCTCCACGTCCCCGCTGCCGACGAGGGTTCCGCGGCGCGGAAGATCGGCGACCAGACGCATGCGGCCCGCGTCGAACGCAGGCTGCCGGGCGATCGCTTCGCGGACGATGTCGCCGAGGTCGTACTCGCGATAGGCAAAGCGCATCTTCCCGGTCTCGAGCGCCGTCACATCGAGCAGCGCGTCGATGAGCCGGCGCAGGCGCTGCACGCAGTCGTCCATCGCGCGGAGCGCTTTCTTCTGCGGCGTATCGAGCTCCCCGAGCTCGCCGTCGATGAGGAGCTTCAAGTACCCGACAATCGGCGTCATCGGGGTCGCGAGCTCGTGGGAGATGTTCCTGTAAAATTCCTTCTTGGCTTGATCGAGCTCGAGCAGCCGCCGGTTCACGGCCATGAGCTCCGCCACCTTCTGCTCGAGGTGGGTGACGATGCGCTGGGTTTGAATGCGAAGCTGCTCGCTCGCGGCGTCCGGCGCCGCGCTTTCCCGGCGGCCGTCCAGGTAGCCGCGCACCGTCTCGGCGAAGGACCGCGCGTCGATCGGTTTTTGGAGAAAGCCGTCGCAGCCGACCGCGAGGCTCGCGTCCCGATTGCCCTCCGCCGTGATGGCCACGATGGGCATGCCGCGCAGGCTCGGATCGGCCCGCAGCCGCAGCGTGACCTCGTAGCCGTCGAGCCCGGGAATCGCGATGTCGACCAGCACGAGGTCGGGCCGCTCACTGAGCGCTTTGCGAATGCCTTCGAGGCCGTCCACGGCATCGATCACCTCGAAGCCGGCGGGTCCGAGCAGCTTGCGGACGAGCAACCGATTCGCCGGGTCGTCTTCGATGTGGAGAATGCGGGGCAAAACGCGGCCTCGGGAGTATGAGCTCTAGCACTACTCCGACTGTCTTTGGCACGAGCAGATCACGATCGGCGAGGGTAGCCACACGGCCACGCGAAAAAACCGGCGAGGCCGGTGGAACGGCTCCCTCGATCGAAAGTGTCGCAGGGCCCTGTCGGCCACCGGCGCAGCGAACGAACCTGCCGAAATCGGCTGTCCCGCGCCCCTTTCCAGGAAATCTGTCGAAGTAGTACTAGGGTCGGTCGCGGGCAAGCGGGTTTCGCGCGTTTTCGTGCTAGTCATCGGTGGCCTTGGCTGAATCGGACGGCAGCGCGCTCAAGCCGAAGAAGCGGATTCTCTTCGCCGAAGACGACGACGCGATCGCGACGATGCTCGTGAAGATTCTCGAGCAGCGCTACGAGGTGCACCGCGCCAAGTCGGGAACGGAAGTGCTCGCGCTCGCGCCCCAGGTGAAGCCGAACCTGGTTCTGCTCGACGTGATGATGCCGGCGCCCGACGGCTACACGACCGCCCAGCGCCTCAGGCTCATCCCCGACATGAAGCACGTCTCGATCATTTTCCTCACCGCCAAGGGTGGGGCGATGGACGTGGTCAAGGGTATTCAGTCCGGCGCGCGCTTCTACGTGACCAAGCCGTTCAAGATGGACGACCTCCTCGCCAAGGTGAAGAAAGCCCTCGGTGAGTGAACATCGGCCAATGGGCCGGCTCGTTCGCGCTTTCCGCCACGATGAAAGTGGCCAACGCCGGCCGAATGGCGAATAATCGCGTCCGGCGTCCCGTCGATCTTCCGCTGGTGCCTCTCCCCGTGAGCTTCAGGGAAAGCCGGGGCTCGGGGTTTCGTAAACTAGTCATTGCCCTTTGACCGAGGAACGAGAGCCGGCGGACAGCCGGGGCAGCGCCGGACGCAATCACCTTCGGCAGCGTCACTAAGAGGAGTGTTGAAGAATATGGCTCATACTTGGAAATCCGCGTTGGTTCTTGGCTTGTTCGGCGCAGTCGTGGCGGGCGGCTGTACGGTCACCACGTCCGATGACGACGACGTCAACGGAGGCGAAGGCGCCGAGGGCGCCGAGGGTGGAACCGGAGGTTCTTCCGGCGGCAGGGGCGGCACCGGCGGGAGCACCGCTGGGAAGGCGGGCTCCAGCGGCTCAACCGGCAAGGCAGGGTCTGCGGGCTCCGCGGGCTCGTCTTCCTCGGGCACGGGCGGCACGGACGCGGGCGCCGGCGGCGAGCCCGGCACCGGCGGAACCGGTGGCTCCGGTACGTCCGGCGCGGGCGGCGAAGGCCCGAGCGAGGACGAGATCCCCGAGTGTGATCCCGACGAGGGCGATCTCGACAACACGCCGTACCCGACGTGCGAGCCCATCAACTCGGACAGCGCGTGCGAGGTCTGTATTCAGGAGAGCTGCTGCGAGGAGTCGAAGGAGTGCTTCTCCTACGCCCCCGGCAACGTCTGCGGCTGGGGCGGTCCCGACGCTTCGGATACCGAAGCCGGCGAAGGGGAGATCAACTGCTACCAGACCTGCATCCTCGAGTACATCGACGAGAACGAGGGCGTCTGCGACGTGGACGGTGAGGACGAGTGCATCGCGCAGTGCACCACGGATAGTTGCGGCCAGATCGGCAACCAGACGCAGGCTCTGCACGGTTGCATGTGGACGAACTGCGCCGACGAATGTTTCGGCGTCGAGAGCTGCGACTGAACGCTCATCGATAAGTAGAAAACGCCCCATTTCGAGACAGCGGGCCTTTGCGCGACGCCCGGAAGCTGGCCTTCCGGGCGTTCGTTCGAGAGGGGCCTTTCTGGTTTCGGTGGCGGGCTTCGTGAAGCCCGGGCGCGCTGGACGCGTGCGTCTCGAAACAAGCCCTGGGAGTGAGACGAAAGGGGCATGCGCCGGGAAGCGAGGTAGGCCGGTGTGTGTTAGCGTTCGGCCCACATGATGGTCGTTGGTTGCGCCGGGTTTGCCGTTCCCGCGACGCGCTACTTCAAGGAGTACACCTTCGTCGAGGTGCAGGAGACGCACCTCGCGGTGCCGGGCTCCGGGACGCTGCGCCGCTGGCGTCGTGAAGCGCCGCCGGACTTCGCCTTCGCGCTGCTCGGCCCCCGCGAGATCACGCAGGAGGGATTTCGCGGCGGAAAGGTGGTCGAGACCGCGCTCGAGAAGCTCGGTGAGGTGGCGGGGGAGCTCGAAGCGCGTTCGGCGATCTTCCTCGCTCCGCCTGATTTCCCGCAGACCCGCGCGAACCGCACCGCGCTCCGTGACTTCCTGATCGACGTGAAGAAGCGCTTCGACCGCGTCGTGTTCGAGCCTGGTCCCGCCTGGAAGCCGGACGACGCGGACGACCTCGCCGAGGAGACGGACACGCTCGCCGCGCGCGATCCCCTGCAGCAGGGGCTGTCTTCGCGCAGCACCGCCTACTACCGGCTGCCCGGTCCGGCCGGTCACAAGTCCCGCTACGAAGACCCCGCGATCGAGCGCCTCGCGGACATCGCCCGAGAGGGGAGCTCGCAGACCGCGACGTACGTGTTCGCGAACGTCGACATGTTCGCGGACGCGAAGCGCTTCAAGCGTGCCTTCGGCGCCTAGCGATCCCCCGCCTTCCGGCGCACCGGAGGGCGAGCTCTACCTCGATTGGAACGCCACGACGCCGCCGCACCCCGAGGTGCTGGCGGCGATGGCCGACGCGGCGCGCACGGCCTGGGGCAATCCCGCGAGCGTTCATCGCAGCGGCCGGCGTGCGAGCGCGATCGTCGAGGATGCGCGCCAGGCGATCGCCGAGCTCGTCGAACGCGACCCGCGCGACGTGATCCTCACGGGTGGCGGGACCGAGGCGAACAATCTCGCCCTCGCCGGCGCGCGCGCGCTCGTGACCAGCCGGCTCGAGCACCCGTCGGTCACTCGGGTCGCCGAGGCGCTGGAGTCGCGCGGGGTTCCTGTCTCCTGGCTGCCCGTGCCCGAGAATGGGCGCATCGAGCCCGAAGCGGTCGGGCGAGCGCTCCACGCGCTCGGGAGTGGGGCCCAGGTGGCGATCGCCGCCGTGAACCATGAGACCGGCGTGATCCAGCCCGTCGAGGCCGTGGCGGAGATCGTGCGGAGCGCGCAGGGCGCTCTGCACGTCGACGCGGTGCAGGCGGTCGGGCGCCTCCCGCTCGACGCGCTCCGGGGTGCCGACAGCCTGAGCCTTGCCGCCCACAAGCTCCGCGGCCCGAAGGGCATCGGCGCGCTCGTCGCCCGGCCCGGCAAGCTGCCGTCGCCGGTGTTGCTGGGCGGGAGTCAGGAGCGCGGCATCCGCCCGGGTACGGCGGACGCGGGAGCGGCGGCCGGTTTCTGCGTTGCCGCTCGGCTGGCCGGCGCGGGGAGCGAGCGTTACGCGCGCATCGCTCCGCTGCGCGAGGCGATCGAACGTGCGCTCGCGGAGCTCGTGCTGGTGAACGGCGCCGGAGCTCCGCGTGCGCCGCACGTCACGAACTTCTCGATGCCGGGCGTGCGCGGGGACGAGCTCGCGGCGGCGCTCGACCTCGAAGGGGTTCGCGTGTCGAGCGGGAGCGCGTGCACCGCCGGTACGAGCGAGCCGTCGAAGGTCATCGAAGCCATGCTCGGTCGCGAGCGCGCCCGCTCGGCGCTCCGCGTGAGTCTCGGCGAGCTCACCACCCCGGCCGACATCGAACGATTTCTTTTGGTGTTCCGCGCGGTTCTGCCGCGGCTCGCTCAACTCTCGAGCAGCGCATGAAGC
>DASXWF010000116.1:0-2498 GCA_036503835.1 Polyangiaceae bacterium
GTAGCCGTGCTCCGGCCGCTCCAGACCGAGCATGCGCGCGGCGCGCGGATTCAAGTACGTGATGACGGGGCCGCGCAGGATCGCGACCCCGTCCGGAGCACCCTGCACCACGTTCCGGAAGCGCTGCTCCGACTCCCGCAGCGCAGTTTCGGCGCGTTCCCAACCTTCCCGCGTCGACTCGTCTCGCCCGTCGAGGTGCCGCCCTTCGGACATGATTGAAAGTTAAGCCTACCAGGTTTCGTACCATCCGGGCAGCAACGCAAAGCTCGAAATTTCGAGAGCTTGGCGCTCCCGACCCCGGAGCCGTCACGTTTCAATCGCGTGTCCTTTTCAGGATGACTCCGTCGAAAGGCCGAGTGTCAGTCGAGGTACACGCTGAGGCCGTAGCGCAGTCCGAGCACGAACTGGCCGCCGCCGAAATCGTCGAAGTCGTCGAGCCGGCTCACCTGCGCGCCGGCCAGGAACGCGGCCGACTTGCCGACCGGGATGTGCGCGCCGGCGAACAGCGAAAGTTGCAACAGGTTGGCGTCGCCGGTGTCGACCATCACCAGCCCGGGGCTGAACTCACCGAAGAAACCGATCGACTGATCTTCCATGCCGGTCACGAACTTCAGGAAGGGAGCAATCGTGATGAGCGACGTATCGTCGATGCCGACGTACGCGAGATCCCCGCCGATCGCGAGCATCGGCGACAGGAAGTAGCCGGCACCGCCCATCAAGTTGACGAAGAGCTCTTCGCTGTCCGTCGCGTATGCCAGACCCGGTGCGGTGTATCCGCCAAAGCTCACCACGTTGTTCGCCGTCTGAATGCGCAGCTCGATCGTCCCGGCGCCGTGTCCTTCGGGTTCCGGCGGCGGCGCCGGCGGGGGCGGCGGCGGTGCGGGTGCCGCGACCGGCGGGGGCGGTGCGGGTTCGGGCTCGGGCGGCGGAGGCGGCGGCTCCGGAGGTGCTGATTCCGCGGTGGGGTCCGTCGCCGGCGGAGTTTCCGACGGCAGCTGTGCGTTCGCGGCCGTGGCCAGCGTGAGCACGCACGATAGGGCAGGGAGCAGCAACCAGCGCGAATTCATGGCGATATCCTTCTCTTCGGGTGAAGCGCGAGTGGATCTCGAGAACACCGGAAGTCCGAGTGCCGGCCAGCATATCAGTCTGTTTCGAAGAGTAGAAAAGACCGGATCCGGGGAGCATGCGCGCGATTCGCCGCTGATCGTTCGCGCGAAAGTCCCCATCCACGAAACTTGGCCGCGTGCTGGGGAGTGTGAGAAGGGCCGTGCATGCGGAAGCAGATTTCGTCAGTCCTCGTGTTCGCGAGTCTCGTCGGCGGCTGCGCTACGGCGGCGGTACCTCCCGCGGCGCCTCTGCCCGCTCCGAAGCCGGCCGTCGTCGCACCGCCCGCGGAGACCGCGGCCGAGGCGCCGGCACCCTCCGTGCTCGAACGCCGCGTGGGCGACTACGTCGTGCACATGATCAGCGGAAGCTTCCGCAAGCAACCGGCGATGTTCACCGAGCGCGTCGTCGGTCGCGAGAACGACGCCTGGGTGATCGAGCTCAAGCTCGAGGACAACCAGGGTGCGAAGGTGCTCCGCGCCTGGATCGACGAGGACGGCGCCGTTCAGAAGCTCACGCGCGTGACGGAAAAGGGCGAGGTCCCGGCGAAGCCCGCCGAGTACGACGCGCTCCTCGCATCGATCAGCCTCACGCCCGACGAAAACGAGGGCCTGACGGCGAGCACGATGGGCACCTGCACGGTCGGGCCCGCCGAGCTCGAATGCGAGACGAAGAGCTACCGCGTGCGCCTCGGCGACAAGGAAGCGAGCCTCGGCATCACCCAGAGCGCCTCGATCCCGGGCAACGACGTGTCCGGCGAAATCCGCCTCTCCGACGGCACGCTGATCTTCCGCTCCGAGCTCGTCGAGCGCGGCAACGAAAACACCCCGGACGACTCCTTCGCGCTCCTCTCGGAGCCGGACGCCGGTCCCTCGGCGAAATGACCGTTACGGGTAGTGCTCCCTTTTGAAAATCGGACGAGCGGACCCAGGCCCCGGTGCCTACGTTCGGCCCATGCCGAACCGGAAGCGCTTGAAACATTATGTTTCAAGGCTCGGAACCGCTCGCCTGGAAGTCGGCTCGGCGGTCGGCTGAAAGTGGTCCACCGGTCGCCCGTGACGGTGGGTAATCCTAGGATTAGCTTGCGCCCCATGGACCCCGCAGGCCTTCCCGCCCTAGTCGAGGCTATCCGCCACCTTCACGGGCTGGAGGCCAAGTGGCTGGAGTCCGTTCCGGTCAAGGAAACCCACCAAGGTCAGACCGTCTGGGAAGGCGAGGTCCAGGTCTTCGAGGTCAGCCACCCAAAGGCGAGCCGGGTTTACGCTTGGAGCCACGAGAGCGGGCCAGGCGGGAAGCGGAGGTTCCACGCGGTGCTGGGGGCGCCGCCGGTGACCGGTGCCGCGGAAGCGGTCAGGGTTGCGATAGTCGGCGCGTCCAAGAGTGGCTCAAATTAG
>DASXWF010000117.1:0-1940 GCA_036503835.1 Polyangiaceae bacterium
CTCGACGACGGCAGCCTGCTCCTTCACACCCCGGCGCCGCCGACCGATGCCTTGGCCGAAGAGTTACGCGCCTTGGGTCCGGTTCGTTGGCTCGTCGTCCCGAACTGTTGGCATCACCTCGGAGCACCCGACGCGGCGGCCCGTTTCCGTGACGCGAAACTCGTCGGGCCAGCCTCCGCGCTCCGCAGGAACCCCGCGCTCAGACTCGATCTCGACCTCCACGACGGCGAATTCGGCAAGCTGGTTCCCGAAGTCGAGGCGCTGCCGCTCGCGGGCGTGCCGTTCTGGGATGAGACGGTGCTCTACCATCGACCCACTCGAACCCTCCTTGGTGCGGACATCGTGTGCTCGGCGGGCGCCAGCGACCACTTCACGTGGCGGTTGGGCGCGCGGCTCACCGGCTGTTACGAACGAGTCCGCGTCCCTCCCGACGCCAGAAAGAAGTTGGTGGACAAGGCGGCGACTGCGCGCTCGCTACTCACGATGCTGGAGCGACCTGTCGAGAGGCTCATCATCGGGCACGGCGACATCATCGAAGAAGGGTGTCGCGATCACCTCGCGCACGCCTGGCGACTCGAGGGCGTCGAGGTCTGAGTTCGCGTCGCGGGGCGTTGCGCATCATGAGCGCGTGGGGGCCCTACCGTTGGATGCCGACCTGACGATACGACCCCGGCGACAGCGTGCTCACGCCGTCTACCAGCAAGCGTGAGCGCGGGCCGCGGGCGAGTACGGCGGCGTGGCCCAGGCAGACGAAGTGGTGCTGGGCGCGGGAGATGGCCACGTTGAGCAGGTTGGGGCGCGCGTTCAGGAAGGCGAGGGAGTTTACGTGCGTGACGACGCTGCTGAAGAGGACGATGCTGCGTTCGCCGCCTTGGAAGCGGTGCACCGTGCCGAGCGCCACGCCGCCGCCGCGCCGCATGCCCGCGCCGTCAGCCTCTGCCAGCTCCGGGCTGCTTTCGAGGGCGATGCGCCGCTGCGAGAAGCCGCGCCGCAGGCACTCGAGCTGACCGCGGTAGGGGGTGATGACGGCGATTTCTTCGAGCGGGATGCCGCCGCTCAGCAGACTTTCGAGCAGGGCGAGCGTTTCTTCGAGCTCCAACTCGTTGTACCAACTGCCGGCCAGCCGCGCTTGCTCGCCGCGCAAGTCGATGAGCGACAGGGGGCGTCTCAAGTAGGGGGCCTGCCGTGAGCGATCGTCTCTTGGCGTGTGAACCGTGAGGCCGTAGTCGCAGAGCGCGTCGGACAGGGCGATGATTTCGGGCTGGCAGCGGAAGTGATCGGTGAGCTCGGCGCGTTCCTGGACGGCCCGATCCGCGAGCGCTTGGGTCGAAACCGTCGCGTCGGCGTGCACGCGGTAGGGCGACAGCAGCTCCGCCGGCGTCGCCAGGCGGCACGACCGCAGCAGGCGGTCTTCGTCGTGAGCACGGAGCTCGATCACGGGGCTCAACTGGTGCACGTCGCCGATCACCAGCGCGGCTTCGGCTCGCAGCAGCGCCGAGACCGCATGGGCGGGGTGGCATTGACCCGCCTCGTCGATCACCACGCGCGCGATGCCGCCTCCGTCAGCCGGGAAGCAATTGCCGAGCGACAACAGCGTCGAACCCCAAATCGCGAACAGTCGGCACAGCGTGCGTGCCGCTTCGGGATCGCTGCGGAACAGCGAGCGCAGGGAACGCTCTTGCTCGACGACGCGCACTGCCGTCGCTAGTGCGGCGACCAGCTCCTCGGCGTGCGCCTGGGCCCAGGCTTCGCGCGCAGCCACGGCTCGGACGAACAGCTCGCGCGAAAGCGCTTCGGGAACGTTCACGGCGGCTACGGTCGCTTCCGACTCGGACTCGAGCGCGGCGAGTTCGGCGCGCGCACGCTCGGCCTGGCGCGCGCGTTCGGCGCTCGATGCCGCGCGCGCGAGCCTGTCGCGTAGCTCCGCCAAGCGCGACAAG
>DASXWF010000118.1:0-3021 GCA_036503835.1 Polyangiaceae bacterium
ACCGTCTGCCAGCGCGTCGCCCCCATCGCCAGCGCCGCTTCGCGGTACGAATCCGGCACCGCTTTGAGCGCGTCTTCGCCGATGCTGACCATGATCGGCACGCTCATCAGCGCGAGCAGGAGCGCGCCGTTCAGCACGTTCAGCCCGACCGGCACGTGGAAGAGCTCCTGAATCAACGGGTTCATCACGGAGATGCCGATGAAGCCCCAGACCACCGACGGGATGGCGGCGAGCAGCTCGATCACCACCTTCAGCGTTTCGCGCAGGCGCTGCCCGCAAAACTCCGAGACGAAGATGGCGGCGCCGAGCCCGAACGGTACGGCGATGACCATCGCGAGCGTCGTGACGCTGAAGGTCCCGAGGATCAGCGCGAACACGCCGTAGCGCACGTTACCGAGCGAGGTCGGATACCACTCGGTGGAGCTGAGGAACTGCCAGAGATTCAGCTCGCCGAAGAGAAAGCCCGCGCCCTCGCGGAACACGAAGAAGAAGATCCCGAACACGAACAGCACGGCGCTCACGCCGCACAGGCGGATCAACCACTCGATGCCGCTCTCG
The DNA here is from genome assembly GCA_036503835.1 of Polyangiaceae bacterium. GTDB lineage: Bacteria > Myxococcota_A > Polyangia > Polyangiales > Polyangiaceae > PMG-095. The sequence goes on from DASXWF010000118.1 coordinate 559, forward strand.
AGCAGGCTCTCCCACTTGTTGCGGCGCGGACCGCGAGGATCTCCCGCACTTGCGGAGCGCGACGACACGCTCTCAAGAGGTTGGGAGGGTAGATCCATCGCGTGTTCTTCCATGGCCCCCGCCTACTTCGCCAACGGGACGTAGCCGGTTTGCTCCACGATTTTCTGCCCGGCCGGCGACAGCACCCAGTCGATGTAGGCCTTCACGTGAGCCGCGGGCTCGCCCGGGGTGAACATGAACATCGGACGCGAGATTGGATAGGTCTTGTCGTGGATGGTGGCAATGCTCGGAACGACGCCGGGCTCGCCTTTCTTCATGGAAACCTTGAGGATCTTGACATCCGGCGTCGCGTAGCCGACGCCGCTGTAGCCGAGGGCGCCGGGCGTCTTCGACACCTGTTGGACGACGTCCTTCGAGCCGTTCATGTCGAGCGAGCCGGCCTTGAAGTCGTTCTTCTTGCCGACCACGGTCTCGCGGAAATAGTGATACGTGCCCGAGTTGTTCTGCCGGCTGATGCGGATGATGTCGTCGCTCTTCGCGCCGGGAATGTTGGTCACGCCGAGGTCCGACCACTTGTTGATCTTGCCGCGCTCTTTGTAGACCTCGGCGAGCTCTTCCATGCTGATGTGGTCGAGCGGGTTCGACTTGTGGACGTAGATGGCGAGCCCGTCGTAGCCCACGACGAATTGCGTCGGCGCGTGGCCGGCGCTCTTCTTCGCCTTCTCTTCTTCCTCGGGCTCCAGGTGCCGGCTCGAGTTGGCGATGTCGGCCGTCTTGGCGATGAGCGCCGCGATGCCGACGCCGGACCCGCCGCCCGAGACCTCGACCGAGACGCCGGGCACGACCGTCGCGTACTCCTCCGCCCAGGCCTGAGCGAGGTTCACCATCGTGTCGGAGCCGATGTTCTGAATCGACGGTTTGCCGTCCGCGCTGCCCGCCGCCGACTTCTTCTTGCACGCGCCGCCGGCGCACAGCGCGAGCACCATCGCACCGGCGACTTTCAGGGTCCACCGGCGCACGGGGCTCTGAAGCATGGGGCTCATGCCGTTTCCTTGCTCAGCCGTCCCCGAGGACGGCTTCGACGAGATCCCGCACGTGCGCGTCGAGGAAGCGGAAGGTTTCCTCGTACGCCTTGCGAATCTCTTCCGGTGAACCCTGCGCGCGCGACGGATCGGCGATGTGCCAGTCGAGGCAGACCGCCTTCGTCGGCGGCGGCGGGAACACGCGCTGCGCCTCTTTCGCGAGCGCGACGATCACTTGATAGTGGTCGAAATGGGGCACCTGATCGACGGTCTTGGAGGTCTGGTTCGCGACGTCGAAGCCGTGATCGGTGAGAAACTCGACCGTGCGCGGGTCGATGGGCTGCCGGTCGAGCCCTGCGCTCGTGAAGACGAACTTGGACTGGCCGAGCTTGGAGCCGATGGCCTCGGCGATCTGGCTGCGGCAGGCGTTGTGCTCGTCCACGAACAGCACGCGGAAGACCTCGCTCCCGGAGTGCTTCACGTACTCGCCGGTCGAGACGTAGAGCGTCTCCTGGCAGATGCTCTTCGCCTGGTCGGCGACCCGCTCCATGCGGTTCACGATGCTCATCAGCGGGGAGATGGCCTCGAGCGGGATCTTGCCTTGCTGGCGCAGATCCACGATCTCGTCGTTCAGGTCGTGGCGCAGCCGATCGACCTGCTCCTCGGCGTCCATCGTCTTGCGGGCGAGCGCCACGTCCTGCGTGAGGAACGCCTCGACCGCGCCGTGAAACATCGGGATGGCGATCCCGGCGATCTCGCGGAAGCGATGGATCGGAACGGTGACGTCGATGGCTGCGAGCTGCAGGATTTGCCGGGCCATGCTCTCGGCGTAGTCGCCGACGCGCTCGAGCTCGGAGTTGATCTTGATGATCGCGTACGCGAAGCGGAGGGTGCCCGCGACGGGCTGCTGGCGGACGATGAACTCCAGGCAGAGGCGGTCGATCTCCTTCTCGAGCTCGTCGATGCGCTGGTCACGGATGATCACCGAGTAGGCGAGCTGGCGGTTGTTCGTCTCGAGCGCCGTGAGGCAGCCCTCGAGCGCCATGCCGCACAGTCCCGCCATCTCGCGCACCTTCCTGCGGATGCGATCGGAGTCGCGCTGAAGGCTTTCCTCGAAATGGGTCATCGGACGCCGGAATCGGCGCTCCGTACTTCCCCGATCGTCGGGTTACAGTCCAGTGACATCGAGGTGACGCGTTCGAAAGGCTCGTCGCAGCTGTGGACAACGAACGCCCGGCCCCGCGGCCCTTTCAGTGGAGATGGAAGAAACCTGGTGGATTCCAACCCCAACCGATGCTCGCCTCACGAACCCGCCAGTCAACCGCCGTAAACGTGCCCGTGCCCGTGCCCGAAAAGCCACCACCGAGCCGTCGGTCATGCCGGCGGCTTTCTCATGCAGCGCGATCACGAGCGGTCGACGCGGGGAGCGCACTCACTCCCC
>DASXWF010000119.1:0-10386 GCA_036503835.1 Polyangiaceae bacterium
GCTAATGTGCGAATTGCAAGCCTCGCGCGGCGCGGGGCAGCGGGGGGAGGCGCCATGACGGCCGTGAAGTTCCTACGAGAAGCTCTGGCGAAGGAGAAGCGCAAGGTGGACCACTACAGGAGCGTCTACGTCGGAACCGCAACGCAGCGCGAGCAAGACCCGAAGGCCACGCGCAGCGCGTTGATAGCTTATGAAGCGGCTTGTCTGGAGAAAGGCGTAATCGAGCGTCTCCTGCGCCGCGCCCGGAGGTCCCGTGTCTGACGCCGCCCGCAAGGAGAGCCTGTGAGTGACCACGTACACGACTGCGGAGTCTGCAAGGTGGGTTACTGGGAATGCAACGATCCGGACTGTGGCATGGAGCAGGACGCGCCGTGCATGAGCTGTCTTCGCCGCAAGCTCGCCGCCGCCGAGTCGGCCTGCCGCGAGGCGCTGTCCCGTGAGCTGGAAGACGCGAAGGACATGGGCCTGTTCGAGCTTGGCTGGTCAGCTCGGTGCTACCAGGGCAAGCCGCAGTCTGTGGCGTGTCAGGAAGAGCGCGAGCGGATCGAGTCCAAGCTCCGCGCCGTGCTGGCCGGCGAGGGGGAGGCCGAGAAGCCGAGCGAGGAGCAGCTTCACGCTGAGGGCTACCCTACGCTGACTTCGATACGCGCAGCGCGCGCTATCCAGAACATGACCGACAACACCGACGCCGCCAGCGTGCCGGGGCGCGAGGGGGAGACGCAATGAAGCGCAAGGGAGGCTGGCGCTCTGTGATCGAAGAGGCGCGGGTCAAGAACCTGTCGACGTGCCCGTACTGTGGCGCGTCCGAGGGTCAGCCGTGCCGTAAGCCGAATCTCGGAATCACGAAGCCGCACCGAGACCGCCTGGCCCTCGGCGCCGCGCGAGAAGGGGCGCGAGCGTGAAGCGCCTACGTGCCTGGCTTCGCGGAGTCGGGTCCGTGCTTGTGCTGTGGCCTTCGCCGCCCATGCGGAAGCCACTGCCCAAGCGCACAGTCGAGGAGGCGCTCACTGAGGATTGGCGAAAGCTGGGCGAGGATTTCAGAAAGGCCCTTGGGAGACGAGACTGTGAGCACTGAGCGCCAGAAGCTCGTCGCTCTGAGGGACGCCATGGTTGGCCCTGGCACAGTTGAGAACGAGAAAGGTTTCAGGCACCCAGACACGGTACTCGTCAATGGCTTGCCTGCGTGCAAGGATTGCTACAAGCCGCTCTTCGGTACAAGCATTGGCCGCTGCATAGTCTGCTACAGAATGCGTGCCTTTCTTCGGAAGCTGGAGAAGGAGCAGGATTTCGAGTTCCAGGAGCAAATGTACTTGGCTCTTCAGGAGTACGCTGATAAGCGGTTGGAGTTCTTCGACAAGTTTTGGAAGGGAGAGGTTGACCACAATGGCCGACCACTGGAAGACAAATGAAGATGCGTAGCCTTCTCGCCTTCCTCGCCATGTCCATTAACCAAAGGAGGATTTGATGTCGAAGCGTGCATTGTGCGTGGGAATCAACTACCAGGGCACCGGCTCCGAGCTCGCCGGCTGCCTGAACGACGCGGCGGACTGGAGCGAGGCGCTCACGAACCGCGGCTTCGAGGTCGAGCACCTCCTCGAGCAAGCCGCGACTGCCGAGACGATCCTGGCCAAGCTCCGGGAGCACGTCTCCGCGCTCAAGTACGGTGACATTCTCGCATTCACGTTCAGCGGACACGGCTCGTGGGTCCCCGACGAGGACGGAGACGAGGACGACGAGCGCGACGAGATACTTTGTCCCGTGGATATCGAGAGCGGGATCTGGATCACGGACGATCAGCTTCACGAGGTCTTCAGCACGCGCGAGCGCGGGGCCAGGATCGTCATGCTTTCGGACTCGTGCCACTCGGGGACGGTGTCCAGGTTCAGCCGCGAGCCCATGCCTCAGAGCGCGCACACGCCGAAGGTGAGGTTCATGCCGCCGACCGCGTTTATGAAACCGAAGCCTGTCGGGATCGTTCATGACAACATTCCCACGGGTGAAGAGATCATGGACGTGCGAGGCTTCGGTCCCACCCGCGCACGTCCGGTCGGCTCCGGCGCTTCGGTTTTGATCTCCGGGTGCCAGGACGTCCAGTTCAGCTACGACGCGTGGTTCACCGCGCCGGACGGGACCGAGCGCGCCAACGGCGCCTTCACTCGCGCGGCGATCGACTCGCTGGCGGAGATCCACGCGCCGGCGACGTATCGAGACTGGCACCGAAAAATCCGCAGCAAGCTGCCGAGTGCCACGTACCCGCAGACGCCCATGCTCACGGCGCGCGGGGATCAGAAGCGATGGGGAGCGCTGGACGAAGGCCGCTGAGGTGTACACCTACGCCGCAACCACGATCCGCTGCATAGACGGCGACACGGCCGTCTTCGAGGTGGACCTCGGATTCTACCTCAAGTACCGCTCGAGCTTCCGGCTTCTGGCCGTGGACGCTCCGGAGGTGGTCGGAGCAGAGAAGGCCGACGGCCTGCGGTGGAAGGCGAAGCTGGAAGAGCTCATGCCGGTGGGTAGCGTCGTGATCATTCACACGACGAAGGCGGACAAGTACGGCCGTTGGTTAGCGTCGGTCGAGACGCTTGACGGAGTGTCGATCAACCACGCGCTCGTCGAGGCCATGACGACTGGCGCGAGCACAGAGGAGGTCCAATGAGGATAGCGTTCTGTCTCTTCCTGCTCCTGGCCACTTCATGCTGCGCTCCCAACAAGGAGGCCATGGAATCCCTGGAGGCGAACTGGGCCCTGCTCTACCCGGCCACGGTACGCGGGATCTCGACCGACCCCGACCTCTCCGAGAAGTCGAAGGAGACGCGGCTACGGAACGTCGAGGAGTTTACCCTTCTCGTCGAGGAGATCAACAATGCCGCGCGGTGAGACGGTCGAGCACTACAAGCAAGCGGCCTACGAAGCGATCCTCGATGGGATCGTGACCTCGATCCAGCCGCTCCTCCAGGAAGGGCCCGAGATCAAGCGGCGGCTGGAGCGCCTGGCGGAAGAGGCGGCGCATTACGTGACGCTGGCCTTGGCCGGCGACAAGAACGCGGAGACGGACCTGGACTTCCTCAAGAACGAGGCGCGCATGATCGCGTCTCGTTTCGCGCTCAAGGGCCAGGCGGCCGCGGCGCGGATCGCGGAGAACGTGATCGCGGCGGTGGCGCGTGTGGCGTTCGTGGCCTTAAAAGGAGCCCTCGGAATTCCGAGCCTGCCGGTGTAATGGACCCGCACGGAGGAGCCGGGTACGGCGTCGACGCGAGCCAATTCAGGAGGCTTCAAGAGAAGGTGGAGAAGCTCGAGAAAGAGATTGAGCGCCTCAAGTCGATCCTGAAAGCAATGGACCCGAGGCAGAACGACTCGACTCGGAGAGCCTACGGCGCACCATGACCCGCCGCGTCCCCACCAACTGGCGAGACCGCCGCCCACCAACCGAGGCAGAGTTTCGGCAACTCGCCTACGAGGCAGCCGAGTGGATTCGCTGGGAGTCCGAGCACCGAGAAGAGTCGATCTCCTCTCGCCACCCGTTCAAGAAGGACCACGACTGCATGCAGTGCCGCCTGATAACGAAGCTCTACGAGGCGGCCGAGTTGGACCCATACGAATGACGCGCCGCGTCCCCACCGTGCGCGAGCTGCGCGAGCTCATGGCCGAGGAGGAGGCCTCGGTCGAAGCGGCCAACGCCACGCAGCGAGGCGAGAAGGCCTTCGCGGCGATCCAGTGGGAGGCCGGCGAGCTTGCACGCATGTGCCGCGAGGTCAACCCGAAGCGGCCGGTGGACGAGTGGGTCATGGTGCTGAGGCAGGCGGCGTTTCGGTTGGAGGAGAAGGCGCACCCGTTACGGATCGGGAAGGTGAGGCGAAGGTGAAGGCTGCTGAGCGCAAGATCCTCAAGAGGGCCGATTCGCTTCCGTTTCTCCGTGGAACTTGGTGGGTGGACAAGGGACGGCTGATAGTGAGCTGCCCTTCCTGTGGGAGGACGCAGGGATACGTCACCGATCTGAAGTTGACCGACGGGCGGGTTGAGATTTGGTGCTCTCATGGGAAGAACTTCGGACCGGACTTCTGCGACGGATACATTTGCACCCTCGGCGGTCTGCCATGACCGGCATCTACTGGGAGCCACGCCCGCGCGAGGGAGCGCCATGCCCGCGGTGCGCGAGCAAGGACACGCTGATCCTGAGCAAGAATCTCAGGAAGGGCTTTCGTCACCACGTCTGCAAAGGCTGCGGCAAGACGTTCCAGACCAAGATCCAGAAGAAGTTATAGGTTATATAATCTGTAACTATTTCTGAAATCCACGCCGCCGGGTTTTGACCTGGCACGCGATTGGTGCTCTCTAACATGGCGTGGCGTTCCTCAGCGATTCCGGAGTATTCGCCGTATCCACGGCTGCGGCCGGGACCGGCACCAATATCACCTGGGCCCACACAGGCGAGCAACCGAAGGCCCTCCTCTTCTACACCGTCGGCCGCACGGACGCCTCGGACGCCATTGGGATCGCGGACAAGAAGTCCTCGATAGGCTTCGCCTCCTCGCCCACGAGCCGCTACTGCGTCGCCAGCGCCGCCACGGACGGCGCAACAGTGTCGGACGGCTCGAAGCGCATGTCGAACGAGTCCGTGATCGAGATCCTCGACATTGCCGGGGCTGGGGTCGAGGGGAAGCTCGACCTCGACGCGCTCGTCAACTGGCCCTCGAATGGCTTCCGGGTCATTATCGACGAGCAGTTCACGAACGCCTACCAGATAGGCTGGATCGCCTGGGGCGGTAGCGACATCACGGACGCGACGACGTTCGCCTTCCAGGAGCCAGCCGCCACCGGGAACCAGGACATAACCACACCCGGCTTCACGTGCGTGGACGGCGAGGGTGTGGCGTTCTTCCTCTCGATGGCGGACGCGACGAGCCCGGCCGGCGGGGCCATGTTCATCAACTCCCGTGCCGGGCAAATGATGCTCGGGGCCGCGAGCGCGTCGACAAAGTACGCCGTGATCTCCTGCACGGACGACCAGGGCTCGGCGAACATGGACTGCACGTCCTACTGCTCGGACGACCTCGTGATCGCCATGAGCCCGGACACGGGGGGTGGCTCGGTCACCGCGCGCGCCACGTTCAACGCCTGGATCACGAACGGCTTCCAGCTTGCTTGGTCCGAGCGTGCGAGCACGCGCTACATAGCCGCGCTCGTCGTCAAGGGCGGCAAGTGGGAGGTCGGGAGCTTCCTCACCCAGACCGACACGACCACGAACATCGTCGAGAACGGCTTCGGCTTCACCCCGGCCTCGGTCCTCGTCGTGAGCGGCCAGAAGGCCGAGAGCGCGGCCGACACCGCTGCGGCCCATGACCAGATATCGGTTGGCGCGTTCACCTCGGCCTCGAACCGCCACTGCCAGAGCTACCTCTCGATCAACGCGGGCGGCCTCGAGGATATCCAGTCGGCGATCGAGTACGACGCCGTCTACGCGAACCTGACGTCCGGAGCGATCGAGGGGCTCGCGGACGTCGTGAGCATGGACTCGGACGGCTTCACTTTGATCATGGACGACGCCGACCCGTCCGCCAGCTTCGTCTGGTACGTGGCCAGTGGCGCTGCCGCTGCGGTCACGACCTCGTTCCCCTTCAGGCGCAGAATGCACCAGGCGCTACTCAACAACTGAGAAACACATGGCCAATCGCATCTACACGGTTGAGTTCGAGAACGTCACGGTTACGAACGCCGGTGGAGATCAGGAGCTCTTCGCGCTCACGGCCGCGGACGACAAGCCGATCGAGCTCGTGGGCATGCACTTGGCGCAGTTCTCGGATCTCCAGGACGCCGCGGAAGAAGTTCTGAGGTTCAGGGTCATTCGCGGCCACGCCACGATCAGCTCGGGCGGTGCTGCGCCAACGCCAAGGCCAGCGAAGCCGAACGACGCAGCCGCAGGGTTCACGTCGCGCACGAACGACACCACGATCGCCAGCACCGGGACGCCAGTGAATCTTGTGTCATTCGGCATGAACATTCGAACCCCAAGCGATTACTGGTTTCCACAAGATTGCGAGCCAGGCACGGACCAGACCGCCGGGATTCTCGTGGTGAGGCTCATGGCCGGGCCCACGGACGACGTCGTCATGAGCGGCACGCTCTGGGTGCGGGAGAAGTAGCTTGCTCTTCAAGAGTCCACCACGAAGGATCGAGCGCAGACGGCCCTGGATACCCACCAAGGTCGCCGTCGCCGAGAAGCTCTTCGCCGCCAGCCTGACTGCAACTGCCGACCTCGCGGCCAACGTTAACGTCGAGCGGCCACTGGCGGCCAGCCTGACCTCCGACGCCAACCTCGCAGCGCACGCCCGCGTCGACAGGCGCATGACGGCCTCCCTGACCTCCACAGCGGACCTGGCGGCCATGGCGAGGGTGGACCGCCGCATGACGGCTTCGGTGACAGCAGAATCGAACCTGGGGGCTTCTGTGGCCGTCGACAGGCGCATGGTCGCCTCTCTCACCGCCACTGCCGACCTGCTGGCCAGGATCGTCGAGGACAAGGCCTTCCAGGCGTCCCTGACGGCCACGGCTGACCTCGCAGCCATGGTGCGTGTGGACAGGCGCTTCACGGCTGCGCTCACGGCAGAAGCCAACCTGGCTTCGTTCCTGAAGGTAGACCGCAGGCTACAGGCCGTGTTCGAGGCCACCGCGGATCTCGCCGCAGCGATCAGCATTCAGGGTCAGGTGACCTTCGCCGCGAGCCTGACGGCCACGGCGGATCTCCTTGCTAGGATCGTGCTCGACAAGAGCTTTGCCGCAGCGCTCCAGGCAGACGCAAACTGGATCGCCGTCCTACAGCGTGACCGCGCCTTCGCGGCGCTGCTCGAGGCGGACTCGAACATGGTTGCCAATGCGGCCATAGACAGGCTCCTCGCAGCGGCGCTCTCGGTAGACGCGGATCTCCTCGTCGTGCTCTCGCGGGAGTTCCAGCTTGCGGCAAACTTCGAAGTCCTGGCCGAGCTCGCTGCCGCAATCACGGTAACTAACGTCCCGGACTTCGTGCCAGGGATCACTGAGGTGTACAGGCCCGAGGGTGGACGCCGTTTCACGTTCAAGGGTGGGCGCACGTACAGGCCAGAGGGTGGACGCAGATACACGTTTCAGAAGTGAGGTGAAAAGTGCCTTTCAGCACAGCTTTGGATAATAGTATTTTGGATCACTTCACTACCAAGGCAACTTGGGCTGCACGTACAGCCAATGCGACTTGGATCGGTCTGTCGTCTACCACTCCAACAAAGACAGGCACGAATGTAACCGAACCTTCTGGTGGTGCCTATGCTCGTGTGCAGGTCACAGCGGCAGAGTTCGACGCAGCTGCCTCGAGTGCCACTCAGAACAACGCCTCGCAGGACTTCCCTGCGGCAACCGCCGACTGGCTCTCTGCGGTGAACCTCACTCACCTCGTGATCTACGACGCCTCTACCGCTGGCACTTTCCTCGGTTTCAAGGCGCTCACCGTGGCAAAGCCTGTCCTCAACGGGGACACGGCCAAGGTGCCGATCGGTGATCTCGATCTGGTCATGGGAGGTACGTAGTCATGGACATGGAGCAAAGGAAGGCCGAGTACGAGCAGAAGGTGGGCGAGATATACGCCCAGCGTGCTCGAATCCTCAAGAAGGCCAAGGACAGGAAGATCGCCCAAGACTACCTGGCCATGGCCGAGGAGATCGTGGCCCTGGAGTACGACGCCGACAGGGCAGAGCACCAGCTACGCTTCTGCGATACCGACACCCAGCGTGGTAGAGACCAGCTCACCGAGTACACCCGCATGATGGAGCATGGGAGAGCAAGGGTGAAGGAACTCACACCAAAGTGTCAGCACCTTTGGGAGCAGCTAGGGATCAGTGGCTAGCACTGCGAACGAGGTCTGGCTCAAGACTCCAACCGAAGAGAAGGTCTTCGAGTTCGAGGTGCCTGCGCTGGACCTTGCTACGGGTGAGACAGTATCCACTGCTGTGATCACCTCTACGCCAACGAGCGGAGGGATCACCTGGGGCACAGCAGCCATAGCAGGTAGGTTAGTGCAGAGCAAGGCAAGTGGAGGTACAAGCGGAGTGACATACCACTGGACAATGGTAATCACTACCTCAGTGCCACAGACACTCGACTACTGCGGAGACCTTGTGTGCAATGAGTGCTAATGGCATGAGAAATGACCATACCCATTGGCACGCTATACCACATTCCTGCCACGGGCCCCGGCCCACCACGGCAAGCCATATGAGTCTCGGGTCCTTGTCGATCTACCACGGCCAGAAGTGCCGGAGGCCGCTCGGATTCACACAAAATTGGCACGGAATTTGACGTAGGCCACGGCCAGCCACCACAGAACCAATGACGCAAGCGCAAGTTACAGAGGAACGATCGGCAGCCGCGAGGCTCATGCGCGGATCTGGGCCGCGGGTGCAGACGGCGGATCACAAGCGCCTCCTCAAGGCGCAGGCCGACGAGCGCGAGGCGAAGGCTGCGCTCGCGGACCTGAAGCTGAAGCTCGAGCGCGGCGAGATCGTCGAGGAGGCCAAGGTGCGGGAGCGGGAGTTGGCGATCGCCTCCTTCGTGAAGCGCTGGCTTCTTGGCCTGTCGCGTGACTGGCCGCCTCGGCTCGTTGGCCTGAACGAGAAGGAACTCAGAACTGTGATCGAGCGGCAGGTCGACGACCTGCTTACCCGCATGGCCCGAATGTCCCCTCAACCTGAAAAGGAACAAGAACCATGATCAACAAAGGTGAGCTCGACGAGGCAGGGAGCGCAATCGCGAGGGTCGTGCGAACGGCGCGTGAGACGCTCCGGACGCTCGAGGCCGGCGGCGACAAGGCGGACAAGGACGCGCTCAAGCGTGCGAAGGACGACCTGGCCGACGCCTTGAAGCTCGAGGAGGCCGCTGCTGAGATCCACGAGTCGCTCGACAAGCGCGAGAAGGAAGCGCTCAAGGCGGCCGAGAAGGCCGAGAAGGACGCCGAGAAGGCGGCTGACAAGGCCGAGCACAAGGTGGCCGTCATGGAGCACAAGTCCGAGGAGCACCCGCACCACGCGCCTGTCCACAAGAAGTGAGCCGCCTGGCCACTTCGTCGAGTTCTTCGAGCCACCGCCGAAGATCGAGATCGACGAGTGGGCAGAGGCCAACATTCACATACCCTACGGCGGCGAGCGTGGACCGTTCACGCTCGACCGCGCGCCGTTTGTCCGTGAGGTGCTCCGCATGGTGCGCCACCCGGACGTGGAGGAGATAACGCTCTGCTTCGCGGCCCAGATCGCAAAGACGCTGATCTGCCAGCTCGTGGTTCTCTACTACATGGCGGAGGAGCCGGACGAGTGCCTTCACGTCATGGCGAAGAAGGACGACGCGGTGTCGCTCAACTGCGACCGCTACCAGAAGATCGTCCGTGCGTCGCCGAGGCTGGCCGGCTTCCTGACGGGTGCGGCGCACGACATGACGCGCGAGGCGATCCGTTTCACCAACGGCTCGGCGCTACACTTCGCTTCGGCGCAGTCACCGAGCGACCTGGCGTCGAGGACGATCCGGATCCTGATCCTCGACGAGACGGACAAGTTCGTCGAGTTCTCGGGGAAGGAGGCCGACCCGATCGCGCTCGCCATGGAGCGCACCGAGCGTCGCACGGACCGGAAGATCCTGAAGGCGTCCACGCCGACCACGGACCGCGGGTATATCAACCAGGAGTTCCTCCAGGGGGACCGCCGGCGCTTCCACGTCCCGTGCCCGCACTGCGGGGTCTACCAGGTCCTCTACATGCCTGGGATCAAGTGGCCGGAGGGAGAGCGCGACCCGGACCGGATCCTGGACCAGAACCTGGCCTGGTACGAGTGCGGCGCCTGCGCTGGCCGTATCAACGACCTCGACAAAGTGGCCATGCTGCGCCGCGGGGTGTGGTGTCCCGAGACCATGAAGGTGAACGAGGACGGGGAGCTCGAGGGTGAAGCGCCTCCACTGCGCCGCCTGAGCTACCACCTGTCGCGTCTCTACTCGACGAGCTCGAACCACACCTTCTCGAGGATTGCCGCGCAGTTCCTGCGGAATCACAAGTTCCCATCGAAGCTCATGAACTTCCGCAATAGCTGGCTGGCCGAAGTTTGGGAGGACAAGGTAGAGGAGGTCACTGCCGCGCACGTCCGCGAGCGGGTCGGAGGCTACATAATCGGGACCGTGCCTTCCGAGGCGCACGTCCTGACGGCCGGGGTGGACGTCCAGCTCGACCACCTCTGGTACGTGATCCGCGCCTGGGGAGCCTACGGTGAGAGCTGGCTCGTGCGGCAGGGCCGTGTCGAGGACTGGGAGGCCTTGCACCTGATCCTCTTCGACTCGCGCTACATGGCGGGCCCCGACCCGATCGCGCTCAAGTGCGTGCTG
>DASXWF010000120.1:0-2894 GCA_036503835.1 Polyangiaceae bacterium
AGGGCCATACAGCGCAGGAAAATGGCCATCGGACGCGCGCCCTTATGCGCCTACCGACATAAAATGTAAATGACATCTGCCGAAACGGGGATAACTGCTCGAATTTACTATGTTTTCTTGGCAAGTGCGCAAGCCTGCCACGGCGTTGGAACCCGAAGGATTCGCATGAGCCTGGTGGCGCCGGCCGCCGAGCGGTCAACCCGGGTCTCAGCCTGCGCACCCTTCCCAATTCGGGTTCCTTGAGACGTCGGGACCGAGCCTGACCAGCAGTCGTTTCGACCGCCAGCCGGTCACTTCGACCTCGCGCCGGCAGCGCAACGGATTCGCTGAGTGTCAACCGAGTTGTCGGAGGCGCGCGGGCTCTTTGCCTGCGAACCTCGCCAGGCCCTGGCGCAGTGCGTCGAGAACGACGACCGGCGGCACAAAAGAACAACGGCCGCGCGCGAGATGCGTGCGGCCGTCGTTCGAGCAGTCGTCGTGAGAGCCGAGCCTCGGCGGCTCGGGAGCTTCTCTCAGAACTCCCGCATCTGCTTGCGGATCTTGCCGATCGCCTGCTCCTGGAGCTGGCGGATGCGCTCGCGCGAGAGATTGTACTTGTCGCCGATCTCCTTGAGCGTGAGCTCGTCCTCGTTGTCGAGGCCGAAGCGCCAGCGGATGATTCGAGACTCGATGGGAGTCAGCGTGCCGAGCAGGCGCTGCACCTCTTCCGCCCATTTCTGGTTGGCGAGGTTGTCGTACGGTGAGAGCATGTTCTCTTCGACGAGGAAGTCGATGAAACGGCGGCCGTCCTCGTCGCCTACGGGGCGGTCGAGCGAGAACGGAGTGTCCGCGTAGAGATCCTTCACCTTGTCGAGCTTGTCGCGCGGAACGCCCGTTTCTTTCTCGAGCTCCTCCACCGACGGCTCGCGGCCCGTACGCGCGATGATCGTCTGCGTCGCGCGGGAAACGCGATTGTACGTATCGAGCATGTGCACGGGGATGCGCACGGCGCGGCCCTTGTCGGCGAGCGCACGGCTGATCGCGTGGCGGATCCACCACGAGGCGTAGGTCGAGAAGCGATAGCCGCGCGTGTGATCGAAGCGCTCCACCGCCTTCATCAGGCCGATGTTGCCTTCCTGGATCAGGTCGATGAGCGGCAGGCGCCCGCGGTTGTAGCGGCGTGCGATGCTCACCACGAGCCGCAGGTTCGCCTTGACGAAGCGGTTCTTCGCGCGGCGTTGCGCCTGATCGGTCTGGCGGATGCGCGCGAGGTAACGCTTGTAGGCCGGCGTGTCGGGTACGGCCTCGCTCGTGAAATCCTCTTCACCCGGCTCGAGCCCGAAACAGCGCGAGATGCGCTCGGCGTTGGCCATCCAGATCCGATCCGAGTCCGGCAGACGCACGGAGCGCGCGAGCTGCGCGGACAGGTCGCTCCAGGTGCGGGTCTGATCGGCATTCAGCTTCGAGCGCTGTCGGCGGTAGAGCTTGGCGAGCTTACGGAGCTCCCCCACCTCGGGGAGCTCGGGACGCTCCTCCGGCGCGAGGGTGATCACGTCTTTCTCGAGCTGGTCGAACATGAGCTCGGCCGCCGGCACGTAAGCCAGCAGCGCCACCCAATGGCCGATTTCTGCCTGCTCGACGCCCTGGGCGGCCGAGAGCTCCTCGTCCGGGCCCATCACTTGATGGGTGGCCATGTCCCGGAAGTACCGGGAAAGCATGGAATCGGTGGAGGCGTCGACCTCGGGGGCCATCGACTCGCCGCCCTCGCTGAAGGTTTCGGCCGTGCTCTCCGGAGGCTCCGAGGGCCGGACCGAGGAAGTCGCCCGGACACGGGTGTCCTCGGCGTCCTCGGTGTATTCCTCGCTGGAGACCGGGCGACTGGCCGGCGCCGAGAGGGGCGCCTGCGAGCTTTCCGGGGCGCGTTCTTTGGAAGGTTGCCGGGTGCGGGCGGATGCTGGACGAAGATTCATGGCTGACTCCGACTCGACTCGGGGCTGCAATATTCGCGCCGCGCCGGGCGCCGGCCGGGAGGAGGCTGGTGCTGGCTTGCCGGGGCGGCGAGCGGGGGCAGGTTGCGCGAGGCGAGAGGTCATGGCACTAAAACCGTCTTAATTAGTTACGTGGGGAGAGGGCGTTGGGATTCAGCGTCGGCGCTGCTTTCTTTGTGAACGGCGAAATTCTCGCAGGGGCAAGGGGGACCGGACGAGAAAGGCGCAGGTTCCGGCCCTGCTGCAACCTACGGACGGTACGAATCATTCCTCGGTCAACCTAAGACCACTTAGCTCTGTACCCAAGGGGTGCCGAGGTGTGTCAGTGGCGACGGGCGATCTCGCAATCGTTGCGAGGTGGCGGCACAGCCTGTGCCGCTCGGCTGACTTTGCGGTCGCGGCTACCACACATCGAGTGCGGAGTCATGCGAAGAGTTCCGCGTCTCGATCAGAACGGATCACGATCGTCCCGAGCGGGAATAACCCAAACGGATTGGACCGCGCGGCGGAGGTCCCGTCGCGCGACAGCAGCGCAGAGACGCCTCGGCCTTCGGGCGAACGAACGCTCGCCTCGCGTTTCGTTCCACGTTTCGGGGGCGGCTCAGAACTGCGCGAGGAACCTGGGATCGTTCTCGAAGAGCAACCGGATGTCCGGAATGCCGTAGCGGAGCATGGCGAGGCGATCGACGCCGAGGCCGAAGGCGAACCCGCGGTAGCGCTCCGGATCGACGCCGCAATGACGAAACACCTCGGGGTGAATCATCCCCGCGCCCAGGACCTCCAGCCAGCCGGTCGCTTTGCAGATGCGGCAGCTTTTGCGTGAGCCGTCTTCGACCCGGCAAAACACACAGCCGATGTCCATCTCCGCGCCCGGCTCCACGAACGGAAAATAGCTCGGGCGAAAGCGGACCTGTGTCTCGGGCCCGT
>DASXWF010000121.1:0-5319 GCA_036503835.1 Polyangiaceae bacterium
CGTTCGTGGTGCGGCTCGGCGCGCCGAGTCACCGCCTCGGCGCGCTCGCGGACCCGCCCGTCGAGCTCCGCCGCCTGCTCGAGAAGTTCGGGCTCGACCCCGGACGTTTCAGCGGTCGCTTGCCGGAGGTGCGGCCGGAGCTGGCGCGGGCGCTCCGCCAGAAGCTCGCGTCGCAGGGCACGCCCTACCCCGATCTCGACGACGCCGCGCTGATCGACAACCTGCACGTGCACGTGTTTCCGAACGTCATGTTCAACATCATGCTTCCCGGCTACTGGCTCTTCCGCGCGCGCCCGCACGAGAGCGATCCGAACCGCATGCTCTTCGATTTTCAGGAGTACGAGCGCGTACCGGAGGATCGCCCGCGGCCGCGCCCGCGCCACACGCGCCACCGCCACGGAGAGGTCTCGCTCGACGCTGTGCTCGACCAGGACGCGCGCATCATGCACGAGGCGCAACGCGGGCTGAGAAGCAGCGCCGCGGGCCCCCTGCGCCTCGGCGCGCAGGAAGGGCGGCTCCGCCACTTCCACGAAGTGCTGGCGCGGAGGACCGGGCCCAGCGAGAGCTGAGGTCGCCGCGCGACGAAAACGCGCGGTTTGACGCCGGAAAGCCGCTTCGGTACTCTCTTGGGATGGCGGATGCACGGCGCGTCGCTCTGCTGTGCATCGATCCGTGGTTGAAAAAGGAAGGCAGCTACCGGCCTTTCAACTACTCGGTTCGCCGCATCGAGGCGGCCATCCGCGCCGAACCCGAGTTCGACTCGCTCGACCTGCGCGTCTTCGATACGCAGAGCGCCGATCCGGACGCGCTCTTTGCGGAGCTCGAGCGCTTCGATCCGGACGTGATCGGGGCCTCGGCCTACGTCTGGTCGTTCCCGACGTTCCTCGAGGTCTCGCGGCGCGCGCGTGCCCGGCGACCCGACGTCACTTCGATCTTCGGCGGGCCCTCGGCGCGGCCCGAAATGTTCGCGCTCGCTCCGTTCGCGCCGTACGCCGACGACGTCGATGCTCTCGTCCTCGGCGAAGGCGAGCGGACGATCCAGGACATCTTGCGGCTGCCCGACCGGAGCCGAGACTCGCTGTCCACGCTGCCCGGCCTGTCGATCTCGAACGGCTCGTCGTTCGTCGCGACCGCCCACGCGGAGCCGCCGCCGCTCGAGGGGCTGGCCTCGCCGTTCCAGATGGACCTGGTGCCGCACGGTTTCACGGGCCACCTCGAGACGTTCCGTGGCTGCCCCCTCTCCTGCTCGTTTTGCCAGTGGGGGGATCTCAGCAACGCCTCGCGCACCTTCTCGAAGGAGTACCTGGTTCGGGAGCTCGAGGCGTTCGGTCGCATGGAAGCGCGCGGCGTGACGCTCGTCGACGCCGCGCTGAACCTGAATCCGCGCGCGTTCCGCAACCTCGTGCAGGCCGAGGAAGACGTACGCTTCCTGCGCAGTGTTCACTTCCACACCGAGGTGTACCCGTCGCACATGACGCCCGAACACCTGAGGTTCCTCGAGACCATCGAGGCGGACAGCGTGGGGATCGGGCTCCAGTCCTACGATCCGGAGGTGCTGAAGCGCGTCGAGCGGAACTTCTACGCCGATCGCTTCGAGCGCACCGTGCGGGACGTGGGCAGCATCGTGCCGGACACGGTCGTCGAGATCATTCTGGGGCTGCCGGGCGACAATCCCGATTCGTTCCGGCGCACGCTCGAACAGGCGCGGCGCCTGCCGGTCGGGGTGCGCGTCTACAAGTGTCTGGTCCTGCCGAACGCGCTGATGTCGCGCGCCCCGGCGCACTTCGCGATGGAGTACGATCCGCGCACGCTGCAGATGATCTCCTGCTGGGGCTGGTCGCGCGAGGAGCTCGAGCGTGCGTGCGAAGAGCTCACGGAGCTCGTGAAGACCGACGGCGGCGAGATCCTCGACGGCTCGGACACCTGGAAATTTCCCTCGTTCGCCGAGGCGGAGCGGCGGCGCGTCCGTCACCCCGCGGCGCTCAGCCTGCGGCCGGACTTGCAGGCGTTGCTCGCTCGCGAGCTCGGCGCGGCGAGCGATCTGACCTGGGCGCTGCGCGAGGCGCGCTACGGCGGGGAGCGGCTCGTGCTCTCGACGGAAACCCCCGAGGGCGCGCTCGACATCGAGATTCGGTCCGCCCAAAACGGACGACCGGGCTTTCGCACGCGCGCCGGCATCGCGTTCAGCTACGTGCCGCCGCCGAATCGGACGCCGGGGCGCGCGACGCTCGCCGTGCTCGAGCGCGTCGCCGATCGGCTCGGGCCGATCCTGCGAAAGAGCGAAGGCTTGCCCTTCTCCGAACCGCATCGGCTACCGCTCGTACGCTGAGCGCTCCCGACCCATGAGCGCGGAGCACCGGTTTCTCGAGATCGCCGCCGAGGATCGCGGACAGCCTGAGCTGCTGTCCGAGCTCTTCGCCGGCAAGCGGCTCGGCGCCATCGTGCGCGGCGCGTTCGATGCTTCGGCCATCGAGCGGTTTCGCACCGCCCTCGCAGGGCCGGCTTCACCCGTGACGGCCGCGCGCACGCCGCATTACGGCGGCGTCGAGTACGGCAGGGCGCTGGTCGTGAGCGACGATCTGGAACGCTACTTCGCGGAAGCGGAAGCGCTGCGGGCGGCGTGCCAAACCCTCGAGTTTTCGTTCGAGGAGCAGCTCTGCAGGGTGCTCGCGGCGTTCGGCAGCGGGTTTTCGTTCGAGAGCCCGGCGACGCGCGGCGGCCGCCACTACGCGCTCGCCACGATCCGCCGGCTGGAGGTGGGCGGGGGCATCGACGTCCATTGCGAGAACGAGACCCTCGGCTTTCCCGCGATGTCCGGGCTGCGCGCCGCGATCGAGCCGACGACGCAGCTCAGCTACTACGTGCCCTTGCTCACGCCCGAAGCGGGCGGCGAGCTTCGCGTGTATCGCGCGCGGCACGGCGAAGGCGTCGGAAAATCGCTCGAGCGCCTGGACCGCAAGCACCCCGACACGCTCGGCGCGGTGGAAGCGACCGGCTTTGCCACGGCCGAAACGCGCGCCGGCGATCTCCTGATCTTCGACTCCGGCCGCCACTTCCACCGCGTGACACCCGTCGAGGGCTCGCGCGAGCGCTGGACGATGGGCGGCTTCCTCGCCCTCTCCCGCGAGCGCGAGCGACGGATCGTCTACTACTGGGGTTAGTGCTTCACTGAAGCGTTCGGGCGGCTGTTGGGCTTCTTTTTTGCCCGCCAAGCCAACGATCACCCCGAGGCTACTACTCAACCGCAACGCTACTCACCCTCAAACGCTACTCAGCCACGACGCTACTCAGCCGCCAAATAGCGGTCGAGCAGCGCGTGCATGTGGGCGACGCCGCGCTCGAAATCGCCGAGCAGCAGCGGCCGCTCACGGAGCGACGGCGATTCGAGCCCGCGTTGCACGCGCACGCAATTCTCGAGGTCCTGCGCCACGGTCTCGCCGAGCGGCCGCTCGCCGTAGCGGAACGCCCGGTGCGCGGGCCGCGCGACCTTGGTTCCGGCGCGCGGAGTCCGCTCGTACTCCTGGAAATCGAAGAACATGCGCCGCGGATCGTGCGGATGGGGACGGTGCCGGGACAGGAAGTAGCGGTGCGGGAAAACGCCGCTCATGGATAGATTCGGAAAGACGTTGAGGGTCCAGTTGGCCGTGAGTTGCTCGTCTTTCAAGCCCGAAAGGTCGAAGCCGCGCGTTCCGGCCCAGGCGCGGATCGCGCGGTGAATCTCGGCTCGCACGTCCGCGCCCGCGGCCGCCGCGGGCAGCTCGATGCCCATCTGCTTCAGCATGGCCGAGACCTCCGCGGGCAACGCCGCCACGGCCCCGGGATCGAGGCCCACGAACGGCTGAACGATCAGGTGATGGTGCTCGTACAGCGTGATCGTCTGCCGCTCGACGTCGATGACGTCGGCGAGCTGCGGATGCACGGTCGGTACGTGATAGCCCTCGCTGAAAGCGTCCATCGCGACCTTCCAGTTGCAGGGCAGCTCGACGCTGAAGTCGTCGACCAGCGCGAACTCCTCCAGGCGGTGGGGCGCGAGCTCGCTCGCGAGCGACCCCAGATACTCCGAAAGCGGGCGCGCTCCGGGGTCGAAATTCACCCAGAGAAAGCCCAGAAAGGTCTCGACGCGCGCCTCGGCCAAGCGCAGCCGCTCGCCCATGCCGCCGAAGCCGCGGCCGAGCGGAAGCCTGCGCGGCGAGCCGTCGAGCTCCCACTCCCAGCCGTGGTACGCGCAGCGAATGCCGTCGCCCCCGGCGCGGCCGCTCTCGCAGAGCTCGCGGCCGCGGTGCGGGCAGGAATTGAAGAAGGCACGCACGCCTCCGTCCTCCTGTCGCACGATCACGACGCACTCGCCGGCGCACTCGTACGTGAGCCGGTCCCCGGGTTTCGGCAGATCCGCCAGCCGCCCGGCGAGTAGCCAGACTCGCGACCACACGCGCCGCCACTCGCGCGCGGCGTAGTCGCTCGAGGTGTACCGTTCTCGAGAAATTTCGACGGTCATCGGCGTAGTTGTCGCACGCGCTTGAAGACGTCCGAAGCGAAGAGCAGCGGTTTGACGACGCCTACCGGCGTCCAGAAATTGACGGCGATCGAGAGCGTCAGCGCGCGCGCGTGGTGCCAGTGGAGAGACGGGATGAAGAGCACGTCGCCGGGTTCGAGCAGCGCGCTCCGCCCGTCCGCCTCGCGAAAGCGCGGGAACGCCGGGTCGTCGCGGCGCTCCGGGTCGACGCGCGCGAACTGCGGCATCGATGAGAACCAACCATTTTTGTAGAGCCGCCACCGCTCGCCCGGCTCGAACAGGATGAAGCGTTTTCGGCCGTGGAGCTGCGCGTAGAAGTTGTGCGGAAGATCGAAATGCACGTCCGAGATCGAGCCCTCCCCCGCGAACCAGACGTTTCGCCGCAGACCGGAACGGCCCGCGCAGTAGTCCGGAACCTGCAAATCATCGAGCAGCTGCGGCAGCACGCCGGGCAACTCGAGGCGCAGCACGCAATCCGGCACCGTCTTCTGTGCGCGCTCGACGTACTCGGCGAGCGTGAGATCGAGCAGCCGAAAGCCGTGCTTCGGATCCACGCTGATGCGCCCGTCTTTCTGGGCGTAGGCTCGAACGCGCGTTCCGCCGTAACGTTCCGCGAAGTACTCGGGACACCAGCGCGTGCACGCACGCCAGTCCTCGGCCAGGCCCTCGAGCACCACCGGCCGCCCGCGCCGCGCGTAGCGCGAGCGGAATTCGGCGAGCCCAGGCCAGCGCACGCGCTCGAGCGGCGGGTACTCGGCGGCGAGCGCGGGCGAGCTCATAGCCAACGCAGCCCGTACAGCGCGGCA
>DASXWF010000122.1:0-3744 GCA_036503835.1 Polyangiaceae bacterium
GATCACGATCGGCATCGGAGACCGCATGCCACGCGAGTGCTCTGGCGAGGCCAAAGCCAGCTGCTTTTTCAGGTCGAGGGGGTCGCAAGACGTGACAGAAGACTGCAGGGACGGGCGCTGCCCTGCGAAGCGCAAGATCCCCGAAAAAAGGCGAATCTCTGACAGTCGTGTTAACCGGCTGCCGAGAGCCGATCTTCGATCACCGATTTCACCGCCACACGCGCTTCGAAGCCGATCCCCCGCTCGCTCCTTACGAGCTCATCGCCGCTGCGACGTGCCCTGCTTCGCAGAAACGACGGTCGATTTTGAAAAGTTCAGGACGAGGCCGCGCATCCGGGCATACGTCCGAGCTTGCGGCCTGCTCCGAATTTTACGCCGCTCGCCGCGCGACCACGAAATAGCTACGGCTCTTCTGCGGGTACATTCCGGTCTCCCGAACTTCGAACCCCGCCCGTTCGATGTCGGCCGCGAGCGAGCGCTCGCTGACGAAGTTCACGTAGGGCGCGAAGCCCACTGCCCGCAGCACGGGGATCACCATGCGCATCGCGAACCCCTGATCGCCGATGCAAGGTGTTTTGGAGACGAACAGGCCCCCTGGACGAACGAGCTCGCGAACCCTGCGCAAGCGCGCCGGCAGATCGTCGAGAAGATGCAGCAGGTTCATCGCCACGACCATGTCGAACGATTCTCGCCCGAGCTCGGCATCGTCCAGCGTGGCCTGCCGGAAGCTCACGTTGTTCACCCCTTTTGCGCGCGCCTTCTCGGTGGCAATCGCGATCATCTCCGCCGAATAGTCCGTGCCGAGGATCGTTTTTGCGCTCGCTGCGAGCTCGAGTGCGGTGGTGCCGGTGCCGCAGCCGAGCTCGAGCACGCTATCACCGGGTTGCAAATGGGCGCGCACGCGCTCGAGCGTTCGTGCGTAGGCGGCCGGATCCGGCACTGGTTTTCGTGCGTATTCGGCGGCCCGCCGATCCCAGAAGCGGGACGGCGTGGGAACCGCGGGCGTTCGAGCCTGTGCCATCGAGCGCAGCGTACACGAGCCGCCTGGCCCGCGTGACGGTCGGACTGTGCCGAAGCGCCGTCGGCGCGAACCGACGTTGGCGAGCAGCGCCCGCAACGCAACGCCCGGAGTCCGATCCGCATTCGGCGTGCTCCGAAGTCACGTCACCGTTGACTCCGATGCACGCTGCGGATGGCACGCTTCCTGCGCTTCGCGGTCGTTCGCCGGCTTTCCCCGGCGCGTGCGATTTCTGTTGCTCGCCCTGGGAAGACGATGCCAGATGGCGGCGTAGGGTTCAGGCGCGGCGCGCTGCACGCGCGGAGGCGGAGAAAGGACGTTTCGTCATGGGATTCTTCGATTCGGTCAAGAAGATGCTGGGCAACTCCACGGAGGCGGCGCCGCCGCCCGAGCCGGTCGAGGAAGAAACCTCGTCGGACGAAGACGAGGGGGAACAGTACGATCTGGCCGGTTTCGACCCTGACGACGAAGAGGCGTTTTTCGCAGCACTCCAGCAGATCGAGTCGGTGGGCACGATCGCGGGCGACGTTTCCGAGGAATCGCGCGCCCGGGCCTTCGCGCAGTACGGCATTCGCGATCACCTGCACTGGCAGACGGTCAAGGAATCCATGTATCAGGCGCTCACGCGCAAGCACGGTTCGTTCGACGTGGCGTTCCAACGCCAGCAAAACTGGATGACCGGACAGTCGCAGAAATGGATCGAGGGGAACGTGGCAGCGAAAGCCGCGACGGGCGAACTGAACCCGGTCGAGGGCATCAGTCTGGAAAGCTGGGCGGCCCTCAACGCTTCCATCTCCCAGGGCGCCAATTTCGAAGACCTGCTGAAGGGCGCCGGCATCGATCGCGCGCGCTGGGATCGGGCCTCGGCGGAGTGGCTGGCGCGCATGTCGCGCGATACGACCTTCGCGATCTCGACCGTCTACGGCAACGCGTTCACCGCGGCTTCGCAAGGGAAATTCAGCCACTTGGCGAAGGAAGCGATGGCGGCGCGCGCCTCGAACTCGGAGCTCAAGTCGCAGCCGCCGATGAGCATCGAGCAGTACTACGAGGTCATGTTCGACCAGTCGTACGCCGTGGCGCAGGGCAAGAGCGCGACGGACGCGCTCAAGGCCTACGGACTTTCCATCGTCGACTTCTGCGATCTATCGCTCTTCATGGGCTACCACTTCCAGCGCAACTCCGTCGCGCAGATCAAACAGCACCAGGACGCGATGGAGAGCGCTGAAAAGAAAGCCAAGGCCAAGTATCCGGGCGTCACGGCGGATGTCGACATCTCCTTCTGACGGCTCCAAGCCGCCTCAGGGGCCGAAGCCGAAGTCCACCGGCATCGGCGCGTTCCTGAAAGAAGTGATCGCAACCGAACAGGCGCGCAGCCAGGAAGCCGTGACGCCCGGCGTCGAGCTTCCCCGCTGCGCGCGCTGCGGCGCTCCGCGCGAGTCCGAAGCGCGCAAGTGTGCCTACTGCGGGACCGAGCGATGAGCTTGCCCGCCCCCGAACGCTGGGCGGCGTTCCTGCGCCAGATCGAGGAACGCCACGGCTCGTTGCTGGAGGAAGCCACGCAGGCTGTGCGCGAGGCTCTTCCGAGCTGCAATTACGACCCGCTGCCGCTGCGCACGGCCTGGACGACGCTCGACCACCGCCTCCAGGAGCTCGAGCGTCGCATCGGCGACACCTGGAACGACAAGGTGGAAGCGACGTTCGACGCCGAGAACTATCCGGTGGACAAGCAACTCGTCGAGCTCCAGCGCGGCCGGGATCTCACGCACGAACTCGAGAATCGCCGCCTGCTCCGCGAAGCCAGTCTGTTCGCCGACGTGGCGCGGCAGCTGTACGCCGTGAGCGTCGCGACCCAGAAAGAGCACCTGTGCCCGCAATGCGGCGCTCCGCTCCAGGTTCCGCTCACGTACCGGGCGCTGGACGTGCGCTGCTCGCATTGCGGAGCGCTCACCCTGTTCGAACCGGGGACGCTGGCTCGCAACGTCGTCGTGTTCGGCGCCCACCCGATCGCCACCGAGGCCTCGGCCCGCGAATGGATCGAGATGCGCGCGGCCGAACGCCGCCAGCACGCCGGACGACCGCCGATCCCGCTCGAGCTCTTGAAAGCCTACGAGCGGGCGCAGATCGCGTACTGGTTCCGCTACATCTCCGCGAAGCTCCCGCTCGAGCCGGAGCTCTCGAACGTCCCGCACGAAGTCCGCTCTCGGATGGAACAGTGGTACACGATGGTCGTCGAGTACGAACCGGCCTGGATCGCAGCCGGTCGCCCGCGCGAGCGCATCGGCTAACCTTCGAGCGCCCATGGATCCGGCGCTTTCCACCGCGGCGCGTGCGCTCGCGACGGGCGACGTGCTCTCCGCGCTGCGCATCGTGGCGCTGCGCGGCGATGCGCAAGCCCTCGCGCTGCGCGGCGTGGCGATGGCACAGCTCGGCGAGCTCGCCCGCGCGCGCGAGCTCCTGCGGCGCGCACGGCGCGCGTTCGGGCCACGCCAGGCGGCGGAGCGCGCACGCACGCTGCTCGCGGAAACCGAGGTCGCCCTCGCGCTGCGCGAGCTCGCGTTCTCGCCGCGAACCCTCGGGGCGACGGGCGATGTCTTGCGCGCGGCGGGCGATCACGCGAACGCCGCCTTCGCGCGAGTCCTCGAGGTGCAACGCCTCGTGCTCTCGGGCAAGCTGAAGGCGGCCGAGACGCGCCTCGCCGAGCTCGAGCCCGAGCTCGGACGCGCCTC
>DASXWF010000123.1:0-3908 GCA_036503835.1 Polyangiaceae bacterium
CAACGCCCGCGACGAGCGCACCCACCGCGTAGCCGAGGTCCCTCCAGAACCGGTAGATGCCTACCGATCCTCCAAACGGTACGGAGCCGATCGAGGGCCCGCTGGCGTCGTTTTCGATATGTGGCTGGGGGGCACGTCCACGAGAGCCGGCGTTTTCCAGCCCAAGGCTCGTGCGGTCCTCGTTTGACAGTTGTCCGACTACCAGCGCCATCACGCCGGAAGCCTTTGTGGCCGCGAAGCGTGCCGGGAGCTGCGGCTGCTGAGCGCGACCTCAGGGCCCCAAAGCGTCGATTCGAATTCGCACGCGTGCGCTCAGCGCGGAGCCAGGGCGCAGCGGCCGTCGACGCATGCCTCCGCCGGAGCGCCCATGCAGCGGTAGACGCAGCGGTTGCCCGCCTTGTCCAGGCGAGCGCCGAGCGTTTCGAGCTTGGTCTTCACCGCGGACGCCGAGCTCTTCGCGACCGGCACGAAGCAGCCGAACGGACAGGCGCCGGAGAGGTTCGTGCATTCGTTCGCGCTCGAACACTTTTGGCGTGCGGAAACGAAGGCGCGAAACTCCTCTTTCGCCTCGCAGGTCGAGCGCGAGCGGGCTCGATCTTCCGCGGAAAGACCCTTGTACTCCGGCGCGTTCTCGAAGCGCGCGCAGTCGTCGGCGGTGGTCCAGGGGTTCGGAGGCGCGGCCGACGCGGCCGGGGCAGGTGCGCTCGCGGACGCCGGCGTGACTGCGCTCGCGGGCGCAGCGGGCGCGACCGTGCTCGCGGTCGGCGCCGGTGCCTCGGCGGAAGCGGAGCTCGTCGCAACGGGCTCGGGCTGCGCCGCCACGGAAGGCGCGCTCTGGCTCGGCTTGACGGCGCTCTCCGAGAGGGGCGGCGAGCTCGCGCGCGAGCAAGCGCAAAGCACGACCGCGGCGCCGGCTGTCAGCGCGCGAATTTCGCTCTTCATTTCGGGGGCGACTCTGCCGGCAATGCGAGTCCGGAGCAAGTCGCCTGGAGAGATGTCTCTTCCAAGTCCGCCGAGGTCGAGCGTAGGCTCGCCGATCATGACCGAGATGCTCCCGGAAGGCGCCGTGGTGGCCGAGCGCCTGCAGATCGTCCGGGTGCTCGGCGCGGGCGGCATGGGGGCGGTCTACGAGGTCGAACACCTCATCACCAAGCACCGCCGCGCTCTCAAGCTCCTGCACGCGGAGGTGTCGAGCGCGCCCGGCGTGATTGAGCGTTTTCTGCGCGAAGCTTCGGCGGCCGGCCGGGTCGGGAACCCGCACATCGTGGAGACGTTCGACGCCGGCATGACCGAGCGCGGCGAGCCCTACATCGTGATGGAGCTCCTCAAGGGGCGCTCGCTCGCCGAGTTGCTCGAAGCGCGCGGCGCGCTCGAGCTGGCGGAAACGACCGATGTGCTGGCCCAGGCCTGTGACGGCGTTCAGGCGGCGCACGCGGCCGGAATCGTGCACCGCGATCTCAAGCCGGACAACCTGTTCCTGGTCGAGGGGGAGCGCCCCTTCGTGAAGATCGTGGATTTCGGGATTTCGAAGTTCGATCCGGGGAAGACCGGCACGAGCTCGGCGACCGTCGACGGCTCGGTGATGGGTACGCCCTACTACATGTCTCCGGAACAGGTGCGCGGCGCCAAGCACGTGGAGGCCGCGTCCGACATCTACGCGCTCGGGGTGGTGCTGTACGAATGCCTGGTCGGCCGGCGCCCGTTCGAGGCGCAGACGCTCCCGCAGCTTGCCATCCTCATCCACGAGGGGAAGTACGAGCGCGCGAGCGCGCTGCGGCAAGGACTGCCTCCGGTCTTCGACGAGATCATCGCGCGCGCCCTCGCGCCGCAGGCGAAGGATCGTTTTCCGAGCGCGGGGGCGCTGGCTGCGGCGCTCCGGCGCGCGTCGGAAGGGACGGCGCGGACGCTCTTGAACCCGCTGTCGGCGCCGCCTCCGCGCGAGCCGTCGGCCCTCGATCTCGGTACGGCACCGGCGCTCTCGCAAACCGCGCCCGCCGTGCTGTCCACGTCGGAGGAGGGTCCGCGGGCGCCGGCGCGAAATCGGGCGATTCTCGTCGTGGCGGGTGTCGGCGCGCTCGGCGCGCTGGCAGCGGCGCTCGCGATCGGCCGTTCGGCGGAAGACTCGGCTCCCGCGGCGGAGCTCCCGGCTTCGGCCGCGACGCGGGACGCGCGCGCTACCGAGGCGCCAAGCGCGGGTGCCTTGCAGCCGCAAGTCGAGCCGAGCCCCACGACCGAGCCCGTGCGCGCCGATCCGGCGGCGGCGCCGGTGCTCGAGCGGGCGCCGAGCGCGTCGGCGGCCGCGAGCGCGCGACCGAAAGCCCCCGCTCCCAAGCCCAGCGCTTCGACCACGCGCGCCCGCGAGCGCGGCCTTGCCGAGGAAAATCCATTTTGAAAATGTCGAGACTCCGTGTCCTGCCGAACGCCGCGCGCTGCCTCTTGGCTCTGGCTGCCGGTACGGCTCCGCTGCTCGCGGCGTCGCCGGGCCGGGCGCAAGCGCCGGAGGCGGCTCGAAGCGAGGCGCGCGAGCGTTTCGATCGCGGATTGCGCCTGTTCAACCAGGGGGATGCCGGCGGCGCGCTCGCCGAATTCTTACGCGCGTACGAGCTCTCGCCGCACCCGCTCGTGCTCTACAACGTCGCGCTCGTGTACGAGGTGTTGGCCAAGCCGGTCCAGGCGGTCGACACGGCGGATCGCTTGCTCGCCCAACCGGGTAACCTGAGCGCGGACAGGATCGCCAAGCTTCAGGCGCTACGCGCCGAGCAGGCGTCGCGCATCGGAACGCTCGAGCTCGTGGTGGAGACGCCGGGCGCGTCCGTGGACGTCGACGGTGAAGCCGTCGGAACCACGCCGCTGCCCGGGCCGCTGCGGGTAGCGACCGGATCGCACGTCGTCAGCGTGATTTCGCGCGATCACCTGCCGGTCCGCCGCACGCTGCTCGTCGCGAGCGGGGCGAAGCTCGTGGAGAAGGTCACGCTCGAGCCCCTGACCGGCCGTCTCGCGCAGCTCACGCTCGTGACGAAGGTTCCCGACGCGCAGGTGCTGATTGACGGGCAGCCCGTCGGGCTCACGCCGCTGCCCGCCTCGCTCGCGCTCGCTCCCGGCAACCACCAGATCGAGCTCGTGCGCAGCGGCTACGAGAGCGCGCGGCGCAGCGTGGCGCTCGGTGAAGGCTCGTCCGGCACGCTCGAGCTCGATCCGCTGCCGAGCCCCGCCACGCTCGCGACCGCGGGCGGGACGCTGACGCTCGCCATCAGCGAGCCGGACAGTGTCATTTTCATCGACGGAGAGCCGCGCGGAGCCTACGCGGGGCCGCTGCGACTGCCCGCCGGCAAGCACCGCCTGCGCGTCGAGCGCGCGGGGTTCTTCTCGTTCGAACGCGACGCCCTCGTGCCGCTCGGATCGCGCGCGGACGTCGCGGTCGAGCTGCAGCCGACGCCGGAGTGGCGCGCCGACTACGTATCGTCCGCGCGCACGCGCCGGACCTGGGGCTACATCACGGGCGGCACAGGCGCCGTCCTGGTGCTCGGCGGCGCGGGGTTCTTGATCTGGAACGCCGGAGAAAAGTCGGAGAAGGAAGAGACGTTCGACGCCCTGATCCACGAGAGCGAGCCGGGCAGCGGGCGTCGCTGCGATCCGATGTCGACGGCCGACGCGTCCTGCCCGGTCGAACGCCAGATCGCGCTCGAAGAGCTCGACGACGCTCGTGCTCGCGACGTGTTCGGCTGGGTCGGCGTTGGGGTCGGAGCGGCGGCGCTCGGTCTCGGCGCCGTGCTGGTGCTCACCGGCGACGACCCGAACCGCTACGAACCGCGCCCGGAGAGCGACGTCTTCGGCCGGCTCCGGCTGGAGCCGCTCGGCTACGCCGCTCCGGGCGGCGGGATGGCGGGCGTTCGCGGAGCGTTCTGAGC
>DASXWF010000124.1:0-11071 GCA_036503835.1 Polyangiaceae bacterium
AAGGATCATCACGGCGAAAAGGCGGTGGAGGGCGAGCGCGAGACGGACGGCCTCGGGACGCTGGCGCCCGCGGAGTAGCGAGCCGCGGGGCGCGGTTCTCGGGCGATCCTACGGCAGCGCCGGCAGGTCGCAGGGGGCGACCGGAGCGCGGTCGCGCTCGAAGAGCCCGCCGGAGGAGAGCTTTCTGATGCACGCCAGCGTGGCGGGATCCGGGGCGAGCTTTTGCGCCTGCGTGATGAGGAGGGAAGCGTCATCGAGCACGGTGGGGTCGTTCGACGCGAGCAGCAGGCGGGCGTGGTTGTTGAGCGCGAAGGCGCGCAGGCGAGGCGGCAACGTCAGCGTCGAGAGTCGTTCGAGCGGGGTCGTGTCGAACGCACGGCGTCGTTCCAGCTTCGAGCTGCGATGATCGCGAGGTCCCGTGCGGGCCGAGCGCGCGGTGGCGAGCAGGAGCTCCGCGCGAGGCGAGCGTTGCGCCAGCGGCTCGAGCAGCGCGACGGCCTCGTCCCAGTGGCGCGAGTCGCGGCTGCGCTGCGCGAGCGTCGCGTGGAAGTACGCCAGCAGCTCCGTTTCCGCCCCGTCGAGCCGGCGCCCGGCAATCGTGTAGCGCTGCCGCGGAGAAAGCGCGGAGTCGACGAGCAGGCGCAGGGCCCGCGCCCCGGTCACGGCCGCGTCCCCGAAGAGCTGCTCCGAATAGAACGAGGGCACCCGCGCGGCGATACGCTCCTCGGCCGTGGCGGGAACGACGCTTTCGGGCGGCTCGAGCAGCAGGAGCCCGAAAAAGCCGTCGTCACGGTTTCCGTAGCGAGCGTCGGCGTCGGGGCCGCGATGCAGCCCCTCCCGCGAGATCAGCTCGGACGCGTGCTCCTGGAGCGCGCCGGCTCGGGAGCGCACGCCGCTGAGCACGGAGTCCACGGTCGTGTAGTAGCGAGTGCGCGCCTCGTACGACTTCTTGATTTCGTCCGGAACGGGCGCTCCGCGCGCGGCCGTCACGACGCGAAACAGCGCTCGCTCTCGAGCCAGCACGAGAAGGGTCGCCGCGTACCCGCTCGAACCGACGGCCGCCGTCGCCTGCTCGAGCTCGGCCAGCTTCGCGAGCTCGCGCTCCCTCCAGGGGACGAGCACGTCGGCCTCGTACCGCTTCACGTCGGCTTCGGTGCCTGCGCCGAGAAACGGCCTCGGTTTCGCCGGCGCACGTTCGACGCGCGCAGCCAGGGCGAGCGCGAGCAGCGCGTCCGCGAGCTCCGTGTCGAAGGAGCCCTTGGCCTGGCGCAGGTAGGGAACGACCAGGGTATCGGCACATTCCCGCAACAAGTCGGCGCGCAGCGCGCGGATCAGCCCGTGCGGAAACTCGCCGCAGCTCTCGAGCTCGGCAAGCGCGGCGTCGCGCTTCGGAGGCGTCTCCACCGCGACGGCGCGAGCCAGGGCGTCGATCGCGGCGCCCTCGGCTCCGCAGGCACGCGAACGTCGGCTCGGCACCGCCACGGGCCGCGTTCCGCACTCCCGCGGAGCCGGGGCAAGCCCGCGAATCGGGGGTAGCTCTCGGGGAAGCTCGCGCGACCCGCGCGCCGGTGGCGCGGAGAGCGCCTCCCGTTCGAGCGGCGCCGCAGCGAGCGGCGCAGGCGGCGCGGGTGGTCGCGACGCTTCCGCCGCCGGAAGCCGCGCAGCCGGCGCCAGCGCAGCGTCTCCGGGAAGCTGCGCTCCGCGAGCGCCGCACGCCAGCGCAGCGAGCGCGAGGGAGAGCGCAAGTATCCCTCCAGACGACACCACGTACCGATCCTACGCGACCGAGCCCCGCCGTCTACCCGCCGGGCGTGCGGGGCTCGCTGTCTGCTCTAGAATCGCGCAACGATGAACAGCGACGACGGCTCGCAGCGGGCGCCCGAGACGAGCCCGCCCGTGGCGCTCGTCGCAGCCGGCGCGCCCGAAGGCGAGCTACTCGGCAACCTGCTCGAGCTCTACATCCACGACCTCAGCCCCCTCTTCCCGCGCGTCGAGCTCGGCTCGAACGGCCGCTTCGGCTACCCGGGGCTCGCGCCGTACCTGTCGGGGTCGGACGCACATTTCGCCTTCATCGTGCGCTGCGACGGACGTACCGCCGGCTTCGTGCTCGCGCACCGGGGCTCTCCGCTCGTCGCCGATCCCGACGTCCTCGACATCGCCGAGTTCTTCGTGCTGCGTCGCTTTCGCGCGAGCGGGGTCGGCCGGTCGGCGGCGCATCTGCTCTGGGACCGCGTGCCGGGCGCGTGGACCGTGCGCGCCGCGAACCGGAACCGCGACGCCGTGAGTTTCTGGCGGGCGGCGGTCGGGTCGTACACGAGCGGCTCGGCGCGCGAGTACGAGCACGGCGCCGGCTCGGACCTCTGGACCGTGTTTTCGTTCGACAGCCCCGCGCCGCCGAGTGTTCGGGCTCAGTCGAGCCCGTGATCCATGCCCATCGCTTTTCGCACCTGCTTGAGCGTCACGATGCCTTCCTCACGTGCTCGCTCCACGCCGCGTCGCAGCACCTGCTGAACGTACGCGGGGTCCGCGGCGAAGCGCGTCCGGCGCTCGCGGAGCGGCGCGAGGTACGCGTTGAGCGACTCGGTCAGCAACGCCTTGAGCTTGCCGCCGCCGCCGTCCCCGATGCGCTCCGCCACCGCCTCGGGCGATTCGCCGCTACAGATCCCGATGAGGCGTAGCAGGTTGGCCACCTCGGGCCGGTTCGGCGGATCGTAGGTGATGTTGCGATCGGCGTCGGTCTTCGCGCCCTTGATCGCCTTCGCCGTCTCGTCGGCGGTCATCTTGAGCATGATCGTGTTACCGCGGCTCTTGCTCATCTTCTGGCCGTCGGTGCCGAGCACGACCGGCAGGTCGCTGAGCAGCGCGTCCGGCACGGGGAAGACGGGCGCCTCCGGCGCGAAGCGCTCGTTGAAACGGCGCGCGATCTTGCGCGTGAGCTCGAGGTGCGGCAGCTGATCGCGACCCACCGGCACGACGTTCCCCTTGCAGAACAGGATGTCGGCCGCCTGGTGAATCGGGTACGTGTACATCAGCGCGTTCACCTGGCGCAGGCCCGCGGCCTTGATCTCCTCTTTCACCGTCGGATTGCGGTCGAGCTCCGCCGTCGTCACGAGCGACATGAACGGCAACAGCAGCTGATTGAGCTCCGGAATGTGGCTGTGGCTGAAGAAGAACGTGCGGCCGTTCTCCGGATCGAGACCCGACGCGAGGTAGTCGAGGATGACCTCGTGAACGTTCGAGCCCACGGCGTCCGCCGTGTCGCGATCCGTGAGCACCTGGTAGTCGGCGATCACGATGAACGTCGTCACGCCGAGGTTCTGGATCCGCACGCGGTTGGCCACGGTCCCGAACAGGTGACCGACGTGGAGGGCGCCCGTGGGCCGCTCGCCCGTGAGAATCCGATACTTCCCCGGATTTTTGGGCAAGTCCTCCCACAGCGCCTGGCTGCGCCGCACCGATTCCTTGAACGTGGCCGACTCGAACTCCACGTCCTCCGCTTTGACCTCGAACTTCTCTTCCACGGCCGGCTCTCTCTTCAGGTCCGCGCAAGCTACCAGGTTTCGCCTGCACCCGCCGGACGAATCCGGGTGTGTGCGCTCACGACGCGTCGGACGCGATCGACGAGACGAGCCGGCACGGCTCACAGCGAAAATCGAACCCGTGCAGCGGCCGTTCGAGCAGCCACGGCGCGTCGCACGCGGGACAGCGACGTTCGAGCTCGGAAGCGCGACCGCGACTTCGCATCTTGTGCAGGTAGTAGTAGACGGCCGTTCCCGAGGCGAACTCGAGCTCGGCGCACAGCGCGCGGCCGTTCCTGGCGAGCGAGCTGTCGTGCTCGCCGAGCTGGCGCTCCCCGAAGCGTTCGCCGGTCGTACAGTGCATCTGCAGGGTATCGCAGGCGCGGTAGTCGGCCGCCCACTGCAAGAGCACGGAGTGTTCCTGATCGTGCACGTGCGGGAGCCGGTAGAGCGGCACGGGCCCGAAGCAGTCGAGGCAGCGCACGGGAGGCTCCGGGCTGAGGTAGTGCGTGAAGAGGACCAGCGCCGAGCTCGCGGGACATATGCAGGTCCGCGACGAGTTCGGCTCCGGTCCGAGCAGCGCCACGCGCGGGACCACCGGCAGGAGCTTGTCCAACACGGCTTGCGAGTAGACGTTGTGGTGTGAGGGCTCGAGCGAGACCGGCTCGGCGATGCGGACGACGGCCTCCAAATAGTGCCCGCGATCCGCGAGCAACCAGCAAGCGTCCACGATCTGCCCGTTCTTGTACCAGGAAGTCAGGAGGTCGCTGGCGGTGTCCGCCGTGCTCCGCCGATCACCGGCTGGGACTGGAAACGAGACTTGCGCGACGAGCATCGAGAACGCCCACGTCGCTCGAATGTATCAGATTTGCCCGACGAACTTGAGCCGTCGCCACAGGAACGCCTCGTACGCGGCACGTGTACGAAACGCGCTTCCGAAAATGTCCGCCGGAAGGAGGACGTCGGGAACGCGCGCCGTCGCTTTCGCCAGCGCTTCCCGGGGGATGCTCTTCGCGCAGGCGGAGAACGCGGCCTCCAGCGCGGGGCGGCGACGGGCGAAAACGTGCGCTGTCTGGTCCAGCGGCTCGCGCGGCGAGTCCTCCGTGAGCGAGCCCCAGTCGTGATGAAACCCGAGCGCCGCGCCGTGGTCGATCAACCACGGCTGCTGCTTCCAGAGCAGAAGGTTCGGATTCGCAGCGGTTCGGTCAGGATTCATCACCCAGTCGTCGAGCAAGAGCACGCGCGTCACGAACGCATCGTCCAGCCGCTCGAGCTCCTCGGCTCGAGGCGCGCGCGCTCCCTCGAGAAAACGCAACCCGACGTTCGTCCCGGCGCTCCGCGCCAGCAAGTCCGCGAGCTCGTCGTTGCGATCGTCACTCGCAACACCCTCGGGAAGCTCGATGAGGACGCGCTCCGGAACGGCGAGCCCGAGCGCCGCCGCCAGCTCCCCGACGATGATCTCGGCGACCAGAGCCGGAACGCCGTCGCCCGAGCCCCGAAGCTTCGCGACGAAGCGCCCGCCGTCCGTCTCGACCACGACGGGCGAAGAACTGCCGCTCAACAGCCTTCCGAGCACGCGCCGAGCATCGAAACGGGGAAGCATCGAGCCACTCGACCTTCCCCGAATCGTACCGGAGCGGGCGTCCGGTTCCAGCCGTCAGTTCCAGCTGTCGATCTTGAGGTCTTCGGGCGCCGGCCTGCCCTTGCCGGTCTCGAGGAGCTGCCTGAGGCTCAGCAGGAACGTCGCCCACTTCATGCTGCAGTGGGCCATGAAGTCGACCGCCTCGCGCCAGTTTCGGTGACCGAACGCGACCAGCGTCTGATCACCGTCCTGGGAGAGCTCGAACGTCACGTGGGTTCCCAGCCACTCGTCCGGTCCCGACGTGAAGCGCCAGCGCACCTCGCGATCGGGGACGAGCTGGGTGACTTCGAAACCCATCTTGCCGATTTCGTTGCCGGCCGGGGAGCGGAAGCGAACCTGGACGGTGCCGCCGGTCTTGGACTCCCCGCTCGTGTCCCTGGTCCACCAGCCCGCGACTCCTTCGACCGTCGAGAGCGCGGCGTAGACCTTCGAAATCGGAGCCTTGATTCCAACCCTGTGAATGATGTCGACCATGTGATTCCTCGTGCACCGGTTATGGGACGGCGACCGGGACGGGTGGGAGTTACATCCGCGGCGCGAAACGCCGCGGCTTGCCACGGCGCGGAGCCGGGCGCAGAGTCGACCGAACGATTTCGGCGTGCTGCGGCACTTTCCGTGACGGAGCGCGCCGGGGGTGGCCACCAGGGGCTGGTGACGGGAGGATGGTGATGAAGAAGCTTCGAATGGCCCTCGGGCTCGGGATTGTCGGCCTGGTGGCGGGACTCGCGCCCGGTTGCATGCCGGAGTCCGTGGAGGTGGGGGTGGACTCCGGCGGAGCAGCAGGCGAGACGAGCGGCGCCACCGCTGGAGCGGGCGGGAACGGCGGCGGTCTGAGCGGCTCGAACGCGGCGGGGGGGCGTGCCGGCTCGACAGCCGCAGGGCGCGGAGGAGCCGCGGGAGTCGGTGGAGGCGGCTCGTCGGGTCGCGGCGGGCGCGCTGGCAGCACGAGCGGCGGTGAAGGGGGCGCCGACACGAACATCGGCGGCGGCGGTTCGTCGGGCGTCACGTTCGGCGCGCACTGCGACTGCTCCTTCGACGTGGACGGTACTTTCGAGTGCAGGATGTCATTGGAGGAGTTCGCGGCGCGCGTCGAGATCCCGACTGCCTGCGACAACGACGAGAACTTGATCCGCGTGCGCTCGTACCGTGACGGCACGATCGGTCACGAGTGGCAAGTCGGGTTCGAGAACGACTACGAGCTGGTGTTCGACCAAGACACGTTCGTCCACGGCTCGGCTTTCGGCTACGTCAGCTCGCTCTGCGACATCGACTCGCAGGACCGCGAACACGAGGTCGGTGGCGTCGTCGCGGGGAGCGCTCACGACGCCGAGGTCTTCGCCGTGTGCCGCGTGTGCGGTCAGCCCGAGGACCCGATCGACGAAATCTGCCCGCTGTGCACGCCGGTGCCCGGCGAGCTGGACGGCACCGTTACGGAACCGCTCGAAAACTTCTGCTCGCGCGAGTACTGTCCAGCGACGGTCGAAGAAGCGCGAGCACGCGCGATCACGGATTGCCCAGAGGATCCAATCCCGCCGGAGACATCGATCCACACGGCTTGCGGTCTGATCGAGGTCAAGAGGACGTACGCGGGCGGCCTGGGCTCGGATGCCTACTGGTTCGACGCGGAGAGCGGGGTTCTCGTCGGCGCCGCGAGCAGCTCCGACACGCCTAGAGGGCTCTGCGAGGCTTTCGAGTACCGCGGCGGCGTCGTTCGTTCGGACGATTGTGAGGACGAGCCGGAGGTCTGTTACTCTTGCGATTCGATCGGCGGCGGAGGCGCTCCCGGCAACGAGGCGTACGAGATGTGTCCGCCTCCCTGACCCGCAGCGGCTCGACGAGCCGCCGCCACGACCGCGTAAGATGCGACCGCCTTGGATTGCTCGAAAGCCTCATCGCCGGGGATCGTTCTGAGCGCGCTGGTAGCGCTCGGTGCCTCCTACACCGCGCCGGCTCGCGCCTCCGAACGGGTCCGCGGCGAGCCCGCGCGCGTCACGCTCGACTGGAGCGCACCTCCGGACTGCGCGGAAGACGGCGCCGTGCTCGCGCGGGTCGAGCAGCTGCTCGGCGAGCGCGGCAACCGGCCGAGCGGCGTTTCGCTCGACGTGCGCGAAGTGGTCACGCTCTTGCCCGACGGGCGCTATCACGTCGAAATCAGCGCCGTGCACGCGGGTGTCGAGCACCTGCGCACACTCGACGCAGCGACCTGCTCCGAGGTCGTGGAGGCGAGCGCCGTCGTCATCGCACTCGCGATCTCGCCGGAGACCGGGGACCTGCCGGCGACCGAGCTGCCCGCCACGGCAGTCACCGACTCCACTGCGCGTTCTCCCGGGACGGAACCGGGCGTGCCTCGAGAACCCGCCTCGGCATCACCACCCCAATCTCACCCAAGCAACCCACGCTCGTCCGTACGCGTCGCTGCCGGTCTCGCCGTCGACTTCGGAGCCATTGCCCCTGTCGCTCCCGGTCTCAGCGCCGCGGGTGCATTCCGCTTTGCCGGCATCGTCGAGCTCGGCGTTCGAAGCAGCTTCTTCCCGGCGCGCACCTCCGCGCTCTCGGATCAACCGAACAAGGGGGCCGACTCGTGGCTCCTCGATTTCGCTCCGTTCGCCTGCGTCGGCCCGCCCGCGCTGCCCGTCGAGCTCGGAGCGTGCGCGGTGGTCGCCGCCGGATACCTGCGCGCCGAAGGCTTCGGCACTCGCACCTACTACGAGCGCTCGCTTTGGTGGTTGGCACCGGGCGCCGGGCTCACGGCGGCCTATCCGGCGAACGGGCGGATTCGCTCGCGCCTCAGCGTCGATGCCCTGTTTCCCGTCGCGCACACGGAGTTCGTGCTCACCAACGCCGGTGTAGTCCGGAAGCTCCCGGTCGTCGCCCCGCGCGCCGCACTCTACGTCGAGCTCGCGTTTCCGTGACGGACCACCGCTCCTTAGGGCACTAAGTACCGGATGGCCGCCGCACCTGTCGATTCCGGTGCGCGTTCGCGCGGGTCCGACAGCCCGGCGGTGGACGACTGGTCCGCGTTCTACGATGAGCATTTCGATTTTGTCTGGCGCACGCTCCGGCGGCTCGGCGTCCCGGAATCGGTACTCGACGACGCCGCGCAGGAAGTCTTCGTCGTCGCCTTCCGCCGGCAAGAGGACTTCGAAGGGCGCTCGTCGCACAGAACCTGGCTGTACGGCATCGCCTGGAATCGAGCGCGGGAGCTCGCGCGCAGCGCGCGGCGCCGTCCGGAGCACGAGCTCCCCGACCTCCTCCCGCCGGCATCCGGGGCCGACGCCGAACAGGCGGCCATCGAAAGCGAAGCGCTCCGGCTCGCCTATCGATTGCTGGACGCGCTCGCTCCCGAGCGACGTGCGGTGTTGCTCATGGCCGAGGTGGACGGCATGAGCGCCCCTGAAATCGCCAAAATCCTCGGGATTCCTCCGAACACGGTGTACTCGCGCATCCGCCTGGCGCGCCGGGACTTCGAAGCGGCGCTCGATCGGCAGCGCGCGCGCGAGGCGAGGAGCGGACGATGACGGAGCTCAATGACGACGCGCGCCGAGTGCTCCGGCGGGGTCTCGCGCTCGACGGACCCGACGCCGAGCGGCGCGCGCGGGTCAAGCGTCGATTCCTCGCGGCCATCGGCGGCGGAGCGACGGCGCTCGGCGGGACGGCGTCAGCGGCCGGCGCAGCGAGCACGGCCGCGGCCGGCGTCGCCGGCGCAAAGAGTATCCTCACCGGTTCTTTGTTGATTTGGTTTGGGGTGGGCGCGGCGGCGGGCGTCGGAGTCAGCGGCGCCGTGGCGGTCTCGAGTCGCGCCGCCGGTCCCCCGGTCGTCGTACCCGCCGCACCTTCTGCCGGCGAGCCTACGCTCTTGGCCCGCGGCGCAGGCGCTACGCCGGCCGTGCCCGTTCACGCCGCGGAAAACGCCGTCGATTCGCCGTCCGACGCCGCGAGGCCCTCGGCGAAAGCGGCGGCTGCACAACCGGAAATCGCGAGCGATCCCGAGCCGGCGCTGCCGGTCGCGCCGCCGTCCGCAAACGTGGCGACGACGCTCCGCGAGGAAGCCGCGCTGCTGCAGCAAGCTCAGCGTGCGCTGGCGGCCGGCGATCCGAAGCGCGCCCTCGCGCTGCTCGCCGAGCACGAACGGATGTTCCCGAGCGGCGTGCTCGGCGAGGAACGAGCAGCCGCTCGGATCCTGGCGCTCTGCGCGAGCGGTGACGAAGACCAGGCTCGCGCGCTGGCTCGTGCATTGACGAGCGCCTCCCCGAGCTCGCTTCAGATCCCACGCATCCGCCGGTCGTGCGCGGGTTCGCCCTGAGCAGCCGCTCGAAAGCCCGCGGGATCGCCGGCGTCCAGCGCACGACTCGTGATCGGCTTGGCGCTCTGGTAAAGGTGCTCGCCATGCGCCAGCATCGAACGACCCACCGATTCCGGCCCGGCTTGCTCCGGTCACTGTCGAGCTTGGCAGTCCTCGCCGGCGCCACCGGCTGCGCGCAGCACCCGGCAGAGCCGCCCGCTTCGGGAGCCACCCCTTCGGCAAGCGCGGCGGACACTCCGCTCGATCCTGCAGCGCAAGGCGTCGTCGACCGGCGCGGCAAGGGCGGCGCGAGCGTCTTCGTCGCCCACATGGTGAGCGACTTCGAAGGCTTCAAGAAGTTCTTCGAGGAAGGCGCGGCGGAACGAGTGAAAGCCGGAGTGAAGGGCCATCTCTTGACCCGCCTCGACGACGGTCGCGTCGTCATTCACCTCTTCGCCGGCGACCTCCCCGCCGTGAAGATGACGCTCGAGTCGCCGGCGCTGCAGGAATACCTGAGCCGCAGCGGTTCGCCCGACGCTTCGCTCGTCTGGCTCGCGCACGACGAGTTCATCAAACTGCCGGCCACGCCACCCACAGGGCAGACTTTCAGTCTCTACTACAAGCTACGGGCGTCCGACCTTCCCGCCTTGCGGCGCGGCTTCGTGGAGCTCCAGCCGGTCTTCGCCGAGCAAGGCGTGATCGGGAGCGGCCTGCACCAGAGCGTGGCCCACGCCGATCTGATGTTCCTGCACTTCATGGGCACCGCCCGCGACAAGCTCGAGGCACTCTCGAAGCGCCCGGAGTTCGAGGCCTGGCTCAGCGCGAGCGGCGCGACCGAGCCGAAGAGCTTCCTCGGCGAAGACCTGTCGCGAAGTCGGACCGAATAGCGCGGAGCTCAGTGCTCCCCGTCGGCGGCGAGCATTTTCCTGATGACCGTCGCAATCGTGGAGGAATCCACGTGGGCTTTTCTCATCAAGGCGGTCGCTCGCTCGACATCGTCGGAATCGACGGCGTCGAAGAAGTCTTCGACGCCGTCCACGGCGGCGAGCTTCTCCAGGACCAGCGTGCCCTCGAAGTCGGCGTCGTCCATGCGCTCCTCACGGAAGAACGCCGGCGTCGCCAGGGGCGCCGGCATCGGCAGGGTTTGCGCCGGCAGCAGCCCCGGCATCCTCGGTGTGGCCGGCATCCGCAGTGTCGCCAACGCCGGCATCGCCGGCGTCGGCAGCAGCGCCGGTGTCGGTGCTGGTCGCAGCGTCCGCGGGGTCCGCGGCGTCCACCGCGCTGCCCGCGTCGGGACGCTCCGGATCAAAGGTGACGGGCACTCGTACCTCGGCCGAGCCGGCAGCGGGCGCATCGAACTGCCCGCGGCGCGCCGTTTCGATCACGCAGCGCAGCGCCTCGTCGTCCACGCCATTTCCCTCGGCGTGAATGGACTTCACCGAGCCGTCGCAGTCCACGAAAAGCTGCAAGCGTACCGTGCCCGCCGCGCGAGGATTCCGGCCGACAAGCTGATTGCGACAGACTCGAAACGCTCCGCGCATTTCCGCCACGACGTTCGCCGCGCTGCGTTCGGCGCTGCTGCCGGCGTCGGTTCGGGCAGGTCCTTCCGGAACCTCGAAGACACCCGGC
>DASXWF010000125.1:0-3050 GCA_036503835.1 Polyangiaceae bacterium
TGTTTCG
Source organism: Polyangiaceae bacterium (assembly GCA_036503835.1). GTDB lineage: Bacteria > Myxococcota_A > Polyangia > Polyangiales > Polyangiaceae > PMG-095. The sequence continues at coordinate 8 of DASXWF010000125.1, forward strand.
CAATGCACGGCGCTTCACGGTCGAGCTCCTCGAGGGCATCCGAGAGCTCGCGGGCCGACGCGAAGCGCCGCTCGGGGTCGCGCCCGCAGGCTCGCCCCACGAGCTCGGCGAGCCTCGGCGAAACATCGTCACGAGCGGGCAAGGCGGGCATCCCGTCGTCGAGGATGTGCCGCATCACCTGCGCGTCGTCCGCTTCCGGCCACGGATCGTGCCCCGCCAGGGCGAGCCACAGCGTGACGCCGAGCGCGTACACGTCCGTCTCCTGCCCGATCTTCCCGCCGCGCAGGTATTCGGGCGAGACGTACGGAAGCTTGCCGACGAGGTAGCGCTGCTTGTTGGTGTGGCCCTTGCCCGGCTCGCTCTTCGCGACACCGAAATCGGAGAGGCGGGCGACGCCGTCGCGCCCGACGAGGATGTTCCCGAGCGACACGTCTCGATGCAGGATGTGCAGCGGCTCACCGTGCACGTTCGTCGCGCGGTGCACGGCTTCGAGCCCCGCGAGCGCGTCGAGCACGACGCGAAGCGCCATGCGCGCCGGCATCGGTCTCCCGGCAAACGCGCAGCGCATGTCGAGATCGGAAAGGCTCGCGCCGTCGATGTAGTCGAGCACGATGAACGGCCCGTGCTCGTCTTCGCCGACCTGCTGCGTACCGGCGACGTTCGCGTGATGAATCGCCGCGGCGAGGCGGGCCTCGCGCAGGAAGCGCGAAATGGTCTCGGCGTCCCCGGGGTGCCGCGGCAACGGCCGCTTGATGACGACCAGGCGCTCGAAGCCGTCCCCACCCGCGGCGCGCGCGAGGTACGCGGCACCCATGCCGCCCTGGCCGAGCTCGAAGAGGATCTCGTAACCCGCGAGCATGCGTGACTGCCCCGCGCCGAGCGCGGAGCGCTTCACGGCAAGTCTCCGGAAAGCAGAAGCCCGGCATGACCGGGCAGAGGTGCCGCGCGCAGCGAGCGCTGGTTCCGGTCCCAGTCGACCAGGGCGAAGCCGGCGTACGTCGTGAACCCGGCCGCGAGCGCGGTCGTCACCCACAAGACGTCCGTTCGGGTCGCGCGCGCTTCGACGCTGTCGAGCGCTTCCTGGGTGCGGATCGGTGCTGCGCGGTAGTCCTCGGCGGCGCTCATCGCGTCGAGTCCGGACCAGAGGCTCACGATGGCAAGCACGCCGCTGACGCCCGCGCTCGTGTAGAGCGCCCAGGGCGGGAGCGGCTTGCGCGGCGACGCTTCCGGCGCGGAGCGAGGGGGCGCCGGGCGCGGAGGTTCCGTCACCGAAACCGGCGGCGCAGCGACAGCCGCCGGCTGAATGACGAGCTCGAAACGACGGATGCTGCCCGCCTCGAGGCTCGCGCGCTCCTCCACCTCGGCTCCGCCTGGTGCTCGGGCGCTGAAGCGGTGGGTCCCGGAGAGCAGATGGTGGAGACCGGGAGCGACCGGCTCGGAGTCGATGGCCAGCTCGCAGGGAGCCGGGGAACACACGAGCTCCACGCGCGCCACGTGCCGCTCCGCTTCGGTGAGCGCTTCGGCAGCCTGCTTCGTCAGCGCGGCATCCTGCTGCTCGCGGCCGAGGACCCGCCGCGCGGCGGCCGCGAGCAGCAGCGGATCGCCGGCGCGACGGGCCGCTGCGAGCGCGCTTTCGAGCGCCGCAGCGTTCGGCTGCGCTTCGTCTGCCCGGAGGAAGGCGCGCGCGGACTCCGCGTAGCGTGCGGCATCGAACAAGCGCACGGCTTCGTCGTAGAGCGCCGCGGCCGTCCTCGTCGTTTCGGCGGCCGGCGGACCGTCGCTCGTTTGCGCGCGGGCGTAGCGGACCGAGACGGTCGCCACGGTCGCGGCGGCAAGGAAGCTCGACAGCTTGATGACCAGCGAGCGGGGCGAACGAGCGCGCGCAGATCCTGCTCTTCCTGCCGGAAGCATCCGCTATACTTAGCGTCCATCCCCTCGCTTTGGCCTTGCGTTGAGCGAACTTTCACCTTTCCGCCACACCCGATCGCGATCGGCGTTCGCCTTCAGCGCGCTCTTCACTCTCGCGACGGCCTGCTCCGTCGTGATCGGTGACCTCCCCGAACCCACAACTCTCGCGGGTAGCGGCGGAAATGGCGCGGGCACGGGCGGCCGGGCCGGCGGAGCGACCGGTGGGGGTGGAGTGCAACACTCGGGCGCATCCGGTCAGGGTGGCGACGCAGGCGGCCCTGGAGACGGTGGTGTGCCGTCGGACGGCGGTGAAGGCGGCATGGCTCAGGGTGGGAAAGCGGGCTCCGCTGGGGCCGACCCTTCCGGTGCTGGAGGGGAGCCGAGTGGAGGAAGTTCGGGGACGGCCGGCGAAGGCGGGAGCGAAGCCGGCGTGGGTGGCGCGGGAAATGACGGCACGGGTGGGTCGAGTGGAAGCGGAGCAATGAGCGGAACAGCGGGAGATACGGGCGGAAGCGCTGCGGGCGGCGCGAGCGGCAGCGGCGGGACGAGCGGGAACAGTGGGACGAGCGGCAGCGGTGGCAACGCGGGCGGCGGAACGAGCGGCAGCGGTGCGACGGGCGGGAACGCCGGCGCGAGCGCGGGCGGAGGCAGCGGCGGCCAGGGTGGCGACCCCTGCGATCGAGACAACGACGGCCAGCGGGCGGCGAGTGGTAACTGCGGCGGCCCTGACTGCGCCGACAACGACGCGGACGTCTTCGACGGACAACCCGACTACTTCGCCGAGCCGAATCGCGCCGGCACCTACGACTACGATTGCCGAAACGGTCCCGAGCGCGAGTACACCTGCACGGTGAACAACTGCGGACTTCTCACGAACTGCGGCGTGGCGCAGTGCTTCCTCGGCACGCAGCTGCCCGCATGCGGCCAGAGCGCCCCCTGGGGCACCTGCGTCGCCACCCTCCCGCTCGTCTGCGAGAACAACGTGCTCGAACCCTCCCGCATCGTGCGCTGTCACTGACCCCCGGCGTTGGGGCCGCGAAACCGCGCGCAAAAACTCGCTATTTCGGGAGCTCGCGCACGAAGTAGTGAGGCGCGCCGGACGGGATCTCGCGGCTAGTACAACGGCCAGACGCTT
>DASXWF010000126.1:0-5315 GCA_036503835.1 Polyangiaceae bacterium
TCGCAACAATTCTGGCGGCTCGGGATGAGCGCAGCCCGTCCGCCGGCGGGGAAGAATGTCACGATCGTTCGCGGATCCGTGCAGGAAAGCCAGCGTCGACGCGGGCGAGCCGTGCCGCCGGCGTCACGAGTTCACGATGACTGGTCACCACCTATCGGGGGTGTCCGGCTCAGCGTGACAGCCGAAAATCATACCGGAGGTTTACGCGCGAAAGCGACTCCCTCCGAAAGTCGAACACGCGCGGCGCACTCGCGTCGCGCGTGCGTCGCGCATGCGTCGCGCGTGCGTCGCGGATCCGGTTTCGGCGGAGAGGACGCGCTCGCGTACACGCGCCCACCCGAGATCACCCTCTCTCACCAAAGCGTGCTGTCTGAAGCATTCATCACTTGATTCGAAATGAAAGCTCCGGCAAGTTCTGTTTCGATGCGGCGAGGACATGCGGTTCCTCGCCGCGGGGCGAAAGGGTGTGAACTCGTGCGGCGAGATCGAGCCGCGACGCGCGACGAACGGTGACGGAATTCCGGGGGGCATGGCGATCGGCATCTGACGAGGATTGTGCGAGATGAGCGATTCGAAACGGGCTTTCGGGCATGCGGGTCATCGACGGTTTCGTGGGAGCGGCGCTGCGTGCGCGCTCCTTTGCGCGGCGCTCGGCGCGGGCTGCGGCGCAGGCGGCGCGGAGCCGCCGGACGAAGGCAGCGCGGCGTCGCAACAGGCCATGACGGGCGCAGGGCCCGTGCTGAGCGACGCGGAAAAGCAGGCCGTGATTCTGCGGACGCTCGAGGCCTTCGTTCCGCGCGCCGAAAGCTTCTTCAGGACTTCGGATCTCACCCAACCGAACACGGGCCGCTACGACGCCGTCGGCTCCGGCGTCACGCAGCCGCGCGGCGCCGGCAACATCGCGTTCGCGTACGTCACGCTCTTCGCGGCCCATCCGGAGCGCACGAGCTTCGCCGGCATCCCGCGCGAAGTGCTCGTCGACCACACCATTCAGTCGATTCGACACGAGGCGTTCACGAACGCTCTCTCCGGCGCGGGCTACAACCGCTGGGGCAACGGCACGTGGCAGGCCTCGCTCGAGACGTACTCGTGGGCTTTCGCCGCCTGGAAACTGTGGGACGTCCTGGATGACGAGACCCGCGCGCTCGTCCGGCGGGTCGTCACGGCGGAAGCCAACATCCTGAACACCAAGTTCGTCGCTTCCGGTGAGGAAAACGACACCGGCGCCGAAGACAACGCGTGGAACTCGACGACGCCCGCGCTCGCCGCCGTGCAGTTTCCCGACGATCCGAACGTCCCGCTCTGGAAAGAGACGGCCAAGAAGCTCGCGCTGAACGCGTCATCGACGGCCGCCGATCGAACGTCGGGCGAGCTCGTCGACGGCAAGCCGCTCGCGGAGTGGATGGTCTCGGTCAACCTGCACCCGGATCTCACGCTCGAAAATCACGGCTTTTTCAATCCGATCTACCAGCAGGTCACGCACGTCGACATCGGCGACGCGGCGGTCGCTTACGGCGAAGCCGGGGAGCCGGTCCCGGAAGCCTTCGACTTTCGCGCCGAGACGATCTGGGAAGCCGTCCTCCGGCCGCTGATCGGCGCCGAAGGCGATTTCGTGATGCCTGCGGGCCAGGACTGGACGAGCAAGGACTTCCAACACCTCGAGTACCTCGGCATCCTCGCGACGCGCTTCGGCCGCGCGGATGCGTCGCTCTTCGAGTCGCGCGCGCTCGAGCTCGTGGCGCGGCGTCAGGCGCTGCAGCCCTCGGGGTCGATGCTGGGACAGCCCCAGATCGGCTACGAAACGATGCTCGTGAAGCGCCTTGCCGCGCTCTATTGGCACCACCTTCTCTTCGGCCCTTCACCGACTCCCACACCGGAGGAATTTCAGGCGTCGTTCGCGGGCGGCGGCGGCGTGAGACAGTTCCCCTATTCGGACTTCATCGTGGCGCGCACGAGTCGCGCCCTCGTCACGATGTCCTGGGACCCCACGCGCCCGATGGGCCTGGTGGTGCCCGACGGTGAGGCCAACCTCGCGGATCCCATCTTCAGCTATTACGCGCCGGGCAACCTGCTCGGGGACGCGACGGGCGCCGTCGGTGCTCACCGCTGCGCGTGTGACGTCGATCGCTTCTCGACGGCGGGGAGCGTCGGCGCGCGGCGTTTCTCGCTCACCGCGTTTCCCGACGGCGTGACGCTGCTGCTCGACCGCGGCACGGGGTCGACCTTCACGTACTCCCTCGACGACATTCCCGGACTGCTCGGCCCGCGGCCGATCTGGTCGAGCGCCGGCAGCGGTCTCGGCGCGCTGCCCGGTACCTGGGTGAACGCGGCGGACCGAATCGGCATGATCGTCCGCGGCGGCGGGGGAATCCAGGCGCAGAGCGTGGCGGGCGCGAACCCGACGACGCTCGTCACCGGCTCGAGCTCGACCGGCAGCGGACATCGCGGCGCCCTGCTCTTGCCGCTCGTGACTCACGAAGAGACGGCGGCGCTCGACGCCTTCACCTCGCAGCCCGCGGTGCCCGACGATTGGTCGGCGCTGCAGGGCCGCGCGCCGGACGGCAGCGTTCGTCTCGCGTTCGCTCGCTTCGGCGGCGCGCCGAGCACGAAGCTCGCGCTCTCCGACGAGCGCGGCGCTCCCGTGCCCGTCGAGAGCGCTCGACTTGCCGCCGGCGTGAGCGAGTTCGCCGTCCATCTCGAGCTGCCGGCGTCCCGCGGCGAGACGTTGCGTTACTTCGTGAGCGCGCCCGAGCCGTTACGGGGGCGTCAGGACGGCGAGGCCGCGATCGTGCTCGAAAACCCTGGCGGGGCGGCGGTCACCGCCGGCGTGAGCTACGTCGGCGCCGACGGCACGCTCACGACCGGGACACGCAAGCTCGCGGCGCACGAGCAGGCCCCCGTACGGCCCTTCGAAGGTGCGCTCGTCTTCGCCGGGCCCGAGCTCGAGCAGCTCGTCGAAGCTCGCGCCATTCTGGAAGATCTGATCGCCGAGCTCCAGCCGAGTCGGCCTCACCACTCGCAGTGCCGGCGTCACGGCACGTCGCGCGAGCTCGAAGAAACGATCGACGATCTCGAGGACGTTCTCGCCGAGGTGCGGAAAGCGCTCGACGAGACGCGCTCTCCGACTCCGAACCCGGAACGAGCGGCGAAGGCGATCGAGCGAGCGCTCGACCAGCTCGACGATCCCACGTGCTCTTCGCGCCGGTCGCGCTTGCCGAGCGAGGTGCGCGCGGCGATTCGGGCCGCGCTCGAGCGCGTGACCGAGCTCCTCTCGCTGGCGAGCGACAGCTACGGTGTGACGGCGTGGCTGGAACCCTTGGGGCTCGCTCAGACGGGGGAGCCGCTCACCGTGCGTGTTCATGTCTTCAATCGCGGCGACGAGAAGCTCCAGAACGGCTCGCTCTCGCTCACGGGCCCGGCGGGCTGGGGCTCGGTCGGACCGGTGGCGCTGTTCTCGTCGCTCGGGAAGCGGGCGAGCGCGGCGGGAGACCTCACGATCCAGGTCCCGGGCAACGCCGAGCCGCTCTCCGTCGCGCTCCTGCGAGCGGAGCTCAGTTACCGAAAAGATCGGAACTCGCGCGCCGCCCGCACGCGAGTGGCCGAGACGACGGTGACGGTCAGCCCTGCGTTCAGCGTCACCGCGGAGATGCCGCAGCTACCGCTCGCGGCCGGTGGCGCGAATATTGCGCGGTTCCGCGTCGCGAACCTGACGAGCCATGCGCTGGCACTCGAGTTTTCGGCGCTCCTGCCCGCCGGCGGCGCGAGCGCGGAGACTCCGGCGCCGCTCACCATCGCGGCGGAGTCGAGCGTGGAGCTGCCCGTCCAGTTGCGGGGGCTCTATCGGACGAGCGGGGCGGGCGAGTACACGCTGGAAGCCGCGACGCTCTCCGGAGTCGTGACGACCGCGAGCGTGACGCTCCGCTTTTCGGACGATCTCGCCCAAAACGCGCTCGGCGCGCCCTTCCCGAAGCTCGCCGGCACCAACCAGGCCGCGTTCCCGCCGAGCCTCGCTCAGGACGCAGACGGAAATACGTTCTGGGTCTCGGACGGAACGGTCGCCGGCCAGGGGCCGACTCCGACCAACCCGGTGACGCTGACCGCCGACCTCGGCGTGCCGTCGCGCATCGCTTCCGTGGTGATGGTGCCTCGTGTCAACTTCGGTCCGCGCGCCTACACCATCGAGGTCTCGAACGACGACGTGACCTGGAGCGAGATCGCGAACGTGCCGAACGCCGCGAACGGAACGGTCACGACGACGTTCGCTCCCGTAACCACGCGCTACGTTCGCCTGCGCATGACGGCGAGCTACGACCGCATCCAGCCGCCCCGCAACGTGCAGGTGGCAAGCTTCATCGTCCGGGGCCTGCCCTTCGAGGCCGATCTCGCCGTGAACACGACGGGAGCGTCGTTCCCCCGTGCGTTCGCGATCTCGAACCAAGCCGCGTTCCCTCCGTCGCTCGCCGTCGACGGCAACACCTCCACGTTCTGGGTCTCGAACGGCACCGTCGCGGGCCAGGGGCCCTCACCCGCGAATCCACAATGGATCGGCACTGACTTCGGCGAACCCAAGACGTTCGGCACGATCGTCATGGTGCCGCGCGTCAACTTCGGTCCGACCGCGTACACCATCGAAGTTTCGGACGACCAGGCGACCTGGACCCCGATCGCGTCGGTGCCGGCGGCCCCGAACGCCGCCGAAGTCACTTCGTTCGAACCGGTGACGCGGCGCTTCGTGCGGCTCCTCATCACCGGCGGCTACGACGCGACGCAGCCTCCACGCAACGTCCAGGTCGCTTCGCTGGTCGTGCTGCCCTGAGCAGCTCGCTGTCGGCGGTTCACACGGGCACGGGGCGGTCGCTCAGGACAGCTCGGCGAGGCGCGCGAGCGCGCCGCTCACGGCACCCGGCTCGAAGTCCCGTTTGAGCCGCTCGATGAGGTCGTCCAGCGCGTCGTCGAGTCCGAACAGGCCATCGAGCTGCGAAAGCCACGCACTCGGAGCTTCCCGCGGTCCCTGCGAGAGCTCGCGGAGCGCCGCGAGGTCGTGCGCCCGGAGCTCCTGGCGCCGATTGATGCCCCGCAACAGATCCGCCGTGGTCGTCACGTCTTCGAGCAGCTCGAGCCCGACGCTGGCCGATCCATCGTGCCGTGCCCAGACCAGCAGGCGCTCGCGCAAGCGGCGTAGCGGGGCGCGATCCGAGGCGCGCACGTGGGCGTACGCCGGCTCCGAGACGAGCGCCGCCAGCGCGCCGGCCGCATAGCGCAGCGCCGCGAGGACTCCTTCGCGCGACTCGTCCGCGGGCGAACGCAGCGAGCGC
>DASXWF010000127.1:0-3865 GCA_036503835.1 Polyangiaceae bacterium
TCGGGCAGCTGGATGCGCTTGCGATCGATCTCGACGCCGACCTTCGCGAAGGCTTCCTCGATGTCCTTGGCGGTCACCGAGCCCCACATGCGATCCTCGTCGCCGCCCGCGCGCTCGATCTGCACGGTCACGGCTCCGAGCTTCACCTCGAGCTGTTTTGCCGACGAAAGGGCCTCCGCAGCTTCCTTCTCGGCGAGCTTCTTCAGTTCTTCCACGCGCGCCAGGTTGCCGGCAGTCGCCGGAACCGCGAAGCCGCGCGGAAGCAGGTAGTTGCGAGCGAAGCCCGCGCGCACGCGGACGACCTCACCGCCGGAGCCGAGGCTCTCGACGTTCTTCTTCAACAGCACCTTGACGTTGTTCGCCACGATTTGCCTCAGTCGTTGGTGGTGAAGGGCAAGAGCGCGATGCTGCGCGCGTGCTTCACGGCGAGCTGTACGGAGCGCTGGTGCTTCGCACAGCAGCCCGAAATACGGCGCGGCACGATCTTGCCGCGCTCGCTGACGAAGTAGCGCAACGATTGCGGGTCCTTGTAGTCGATGGGCGGCGCGTCGTCGGCGCAGAACGTGCAACCGCGGCGGCGCATCGTGCGGCGAAATCCGCCGGGCTCTTTGTCGAGGCCCCTATCCACTTTGGGTGCGTCCTTCATGACTTGGCCTCCTCCACGACTTTGTTTTCGACCGGGATGTCATCGTCGGCGTAGTCGTCGGCGTACTCGTCGGCGTCACGCGCGCGATCGGGGCTGCGCTCGAAGCCGAGGATCTGCTCGATGCGCTCGCCCTCTTCCTCGCCCGGTTGCGGCGGCTCGACCGCCTCGAACTTCACGTCTTCCGGGTTCACCGTCACGGTGTCGGAGACGACGTCGGTGCGAAGCTGCAGCGTCTGGAACTTCATCACGTCGTCCATGACGCGCAGGTTGCGCTCGAGCTCGCTCACGAGGCCGCCGCCGCCCAGGTACTTCAAGTACACGTAGACGCCGCGCTTGCTCTTCGCCACCGGGTAGGCCAGCGAGCGCCGGCCCCAATTCTCGATGGACGTGAGCTTGCCCTTCTCACGCGACAGCACCTCGGTCAGGCGCTGGGCGACGCGCTCCTGCGCATCACGGGTCACGTCGGCGCGAAGGATGTAGATGGTTTCGTACTCTCGGACGCGGGGGGTCCCCGCTTTTGCTTCGGACATGAGTCTCCTTGTGGACTTTTCGGCCCCCGGAACATCCGGGAGCAAGGAGCACCGATCTCTGCCCTAGGGCGTCGACCGGTGGGTTTTGTTCATCGCGGCCTGAAGACCTTCCGCCGCGACGAGCTCCGCAGCGTCGGCCGCGCGCTCGATCAGCCGAGCGAGCTCCGACGATTCCTGCGGGGCGAAGCCCTGTAGCACGAAATCTGCCCCGCCACCCCGAAAACCCGGCGGCGGCTTGCCGATTCCGAAACGCAGCCGGGCGTAGTCCCCCGTGCCCAGGTGCCCGGAAATCGAACGGATTCCGCGGTTGCCCGCGTCCCCGCCCCCGGGCTTCAGCCGGATCTGTCCGAAGGGCAGGTCGAGCTCGTCGTGGATCACGAGCACCTCGCCGATGTCGATCTTGTAGAAGGCGACGGCGGCGCGCACGCTCTGGCCCGACTCGTTCATGTACGTGAGGGGCTTCAGTAAGAGCGCCGGCTTGCCGCCGACGCGTGCGTCGGCGAGCTCGCCGTGAAACTTGCGCCGAAAGGCGGGACTCCCGGCACGCGCCGCGAGCTCGTCCACGACCCGAAAGCCGATGTTGTGACGAGTCGCGGCGTATTCCGCGCCGGGATTGCCGAGCCCGACGACCAGCAGGGTCATGCGACGACCTGATTCGTCTTTGGCAGGAACGGATCACGATCGTCGCGAGCAACCACGCGCCCGCGAGAAGAACCGGCGAGGCCGCCGGACGGCCGTCCGTCAGCTCGTCGGGATCGCGATGACATCTCCGTCGTCGTTGGAAGAGGGCCCGCAAAGCGTGCGGGGCGGTGACTGGCTCGGAACCGAACCAGTCACGGGATCACTTCTTGTCCGACTTCTTGTCGCCGCCCTTGTCGCCGCCCTTGTCGCCCGCGGGCGCTCCGGCAGCGGGTGCCGCGCCACCGGCGGCGGGTGCCGCAGCGGCCGCGCCGGCCGCGGGAGCAGCCTCTTCCTCTTCGGGCGCCTGCTTCTCGGTCACGACGGCGATCACGGTCTGCTCCGGCGGGAGCCGGACGCTGACGCCGCTCGGCAGCGGCAGATCCTTCGCCGGCACGTGGCCGTCGAGATCGAGCGGCGTCACGTCGTAGACGATCTTCACGGGAATGAGCTCCGGCAGGCAGCGCACCGGAACGCGCCGGAACACCTGGCGCAGCACGCCGCCCTTCACGACGCCCGCGGCCTTCCCGATCGTCTCGAGCGGAATGTCCACGTCGACCGGCTGATCGAGCGCGATCTGCACGAAGTCGGCGTGCAGGATGTCGCGCGAGACGGGGTGGTGCTGGTAGTCGCGGAGCAGCACGGTGAGCTTGCTTTTTCCGGACACGTCGAGCTCGATGACCGTGTTGCGACCGCGCTCGCTGCCGAGCACCGCCTTCAAATCCGCCGGCGAGACGGCGAGCGACTGCGCGGGCAGCGACTTGCCGTACGCCACGGCCGGGACCTTACCCGTGCGGCGCAGCCGGCCGGCCTCGCCTTTCCCTTTTCCGTTGCGGGCGTCGGCGCTGATTTTTCGTAGTTCCATCGGATTCTCCAACTCGGTGCGGCAGCTCGGTGCGGCGGCTAGGGGGCAGAGCTTACTAAACGAACAGCGACGAAACGGAGTCGCTGTTGTGAATGCGTCGGATCGCCTCGCCGAGCAGGCGGGCGATCGAGACCGTACGGATCTTCTTGCAGGCCTTGGCCTGGGGCGAGAGCGAAATCGAGTTCGTCACGACGACCTCGTCGAGCGGCGAAGCCTCGATGCGCTGGACGGCAGGCCCGCTGAGGACGCCGTGGGTCGCGCAGGCCACGACGCGGCGCGCACCGTGGTCCATCACGGCTCGGGCGGCGTTGCAGAGCGTGCCGGCCGTGTCGATGATGTCGTCCACGATGATGCAATCACGGTCGCGCACGTCGCCGATCACGTGCATCACCTCGCTCACGTTGGCGCGCTCGCGGCGCTTGTCGATGATCGCGAGCTGGGCGTCGAGGCGCTTCGAGTACGCCCGCGTGCGTTCGACGCCGCCGGCGTCGGGCGCGATGAACACGGTGTCCTTGGTGAAGCTCGACTTCAGGTAGTCCTCGAGGAAGACGGGCAACGCGTACAGGTGATCGAAGGGGATGTTGAAGAAGCCCTGGATCTGGCCCGCGTGCAGGTCGAGACACACCACGCGGGTCACGCCGGCCGTGACGAGCAGGTCGGCGACGAGCTTCGACGTGATGGGCGTGCGTGGTGCGACCTTGCGGTCTTGCCGCGCATAGCCGTAGTACGGGATGACGGCGGTGATCGCCTCGGCCGAGGCGCGGCGGAGCGCGTCGCACATGATGAGGAGCTCCATCAGGTGCTCGTTCACCGGCGAGGAGGTCGGCTGGATCACGTAGGTGTCGAGCCCGCGGACGTTCTCCCGGATCTCGCAGAACGTCTCGGCGTCGCTGAAGCGCGTGATGCGGCACTCGCCGAGCGGACAGTCCAGCACCTTCGCAATGTCGGCTGCGAGTTCCTGGTTTGCGTTTCCGCTGAAGAGACCGACGCGCTTGACCGCCACGACTACTCTAACCCCGCGAAATCACGGCGTTCTTCACCAGACGGCGCGCTTCGGGGAGCGGAGAACTAGCAGCCGGCCGACGAAGTGTCAACGCCGGAACAATTCCGTGCCTTTAACCGGGGCGAGGCAGCACCTACCGGGGC
>DASXWF010000128.1:0-4640 GCA_036503835.1 Polyangiaceae bacterium
AGCACGCGCCGCAGCATCTGACGATCGATCTCGGCCCCCGCCTGTCCCTCGGGGATCTCGAACTCGATGCGCGTGGCCTCTCCGGGCTCGTCGCGACGCTCGTCGCCGGAGAGCAGCGGCTGTTCGGCGAGCTCCCGCAGAAACGCCGCCAGATCGGCGCGCTCGAGCTCGGCGCGCGGCAGGCGTGCGAAGTCGGAAAACTCCCCGACGAGCCGGCGCAGCGTGCCGACCTCGTCTTCGACCACCTCGAGCGTCGTGTCGAGCAGCCGCTGGTACTCGGGGCTCTTGCCGTCGTAGCGGCGATGAATGTCCTGAACCGCGAGCTGGATCGGCGTGAGCGGGTTCTTGATCTCGTGGGCGAGCCGGCGGGCCATCTCCTGCCAGGCGCTGATGCGCTGCAGGTACTCGATGCGGGCCCGGCTCGCCTCCACTTCCTCGAGCATGCGGTTGAACGCGCGCGCCAGACGGCCGACCTCGTCGTCGCCGGCTTCCGGAACGCGCACGCTGAGATCGCCGAGCGCGACCTTTTGCGTGGCGCCTTCGAGGGCCACGACGCGCCGCGCCACGTCGCGAGCCACCAGCGACCCGACGCCCACCGCCGCCAGGATCGTGATCCCGAGCAGCACGGAAAACGCGAACACGTAGCTGCGTTCGTCCGCCTCGCGGCGCCGCTCGATGCTGCGGTAGCTTTCGAGGAACTGGTTCGCCTCACCGAGCTCGTCGAAACGCGCTCGCTTCGCGGCAAACACCGCCACGAGCTCGGGGCCGCCGAGCGTATCGTCGTCCTCGACGCTCGGTGCTTCGGCCTGGTCTTCCGCGGCGCTCGGCTCCGCTCTCGCCGCTTCCGGAGCCGCCCGCCCGTGGACCGCCGCGAGAGCGCGCTTGACCTCGAACTGGTTCTCGGTGCGCGGATCGAGCGGGCGCCCGCGATCGACTCTCGCGAGCTCGCGTTCTCCGTCCCTCACGGAAAGCGACACGAGCGTGGGATGCGCTCGCAGCAGGCGGCCGAGCTCCCCCTTCAGCGCCGACACGTCGCTGGTCTCGAGCGTTCGGTGGAGCCGCGGATCGGCGGCCAGCGTCTCCGCCTCGCTCCTCATCTCCCGTTTCACGGAGCGCGCCAGCTCGTCGTAGAGACCGAGCGAGCGCTCGAGGCGTGCGCCGACTTCGGGTACGAAGAAACGCGCGGACGTCTGGCGCACCATGGTTTCGGCGAGCCAGATCGCGACGAGCACGGGGATCAACGCCGTGACGAGGATCGCGAGGGTCAGCCGCCGCCGGATGCCGAAGCGGCGCATCCTAGGCTCCGCGCCGAGCGTCTCTCACGACGGCCGCTCTCCGCGCGCTACGAGCCGAACGAACAGCTGCCAGGGATCGAACCCCAAGAATTCCCGCACGTCGTCGCCGAGCCACGGCGGCCGCTCGAGATTCGCGAGCACCTGCCCGAGCGGGCCCTCGCGCGACAGCCAATGAGCGGCGCCGAAACGGGCCGCGACGTTGCGCAGCTCCTGAAACGCGGCGCGCCCCGCGTCCAGGCCGAGCGGCACGGCGACGGCCGGCATCCAGGGCGCGATCACCACGTCCTGCGCGGCCACGGCGCGCGCCCAGACACCCGGCTCGCGCGTGCTCGAAAGCCGCTGGAACGTCGCGAGCTCGCCGTAGCAACCGACCGCTATCGGTGCCACGCGCTTCTCGACGACCTCTGCCAGGTGGCAGTGATCGCGCCGGAAGTCGCCGGACAGGAGCCCCATCTCGCGGGCCAGCTCGTCCGGGCCGACCAGGCGCGCGAAACCGGAGCCGCGGCGTTCGGCGACCAGGCACGTGGCGAGCTCGCCGCCGTCGAAGATCCCGAGCACGAGCGCCTTGCCGTCCGGACACGTGAGGTCGAGCGCGCGGGACAGGGCCTTGCCGCTGGGTACGGTCCATTCGGAGAAGCGCGTGGGCCAGACACTGAGCAGACCCTCGCTCTCGAGCTCGCGCAGAATGCCGAGCATCTCCAGCAGCTGGGACATGAAATCCTGACCCGGCGCGAGCCGCTCGCCGAAACGGTCGGCGAATTCGTCGAGCGACCCGGCCGTGATTTCGGCCGCCCAGCGGGCCCCGTGGCGCGCCGCCAGCGATTCGAGCGACTCCGGCCATGGCTGGTCGCGCGGATCGATGCGGCCGAGCCGTGTGCTCACGAGCTTGCGCAGCACGCTGCCGGTCGTCACGGCCACGACGCCGCCGCTCGGTCCTGCCGGCTCGGCTTCTTCCCGCTCGCTCCGCTCCCGCGGCTCGAACGGCGCCGGCCGGAAAGCTCGGCCGAGACACGTCCACTGGGCGTGAGTGAAACCTTCGAAGCGAACGTCCGGAGTGAGCACGAGGGGGCGCGACTATAGCGTCTCCTCCACCTCGCCGGAGCGTGGCCCGCGCGGCGGCCCGGAACGGCCGTCTTCCGCCCAGGGTATAGTTGGGGTCATGCCGGACAGCTCGGGCGACGAACTCCGCGACTTCATGGCGTTCCTCGACGCATCGCCGACCCCGTATCACGCCGCGCGCGAGGTCGCGAAACGACTCGAGACGGGCGGCTTCGTACGGCTCGACGAGCGCGAGCCGTGGACGATCGCGGCGGGGACCCGCGGTTACGTGGTGCGCGGCGGGACGCTGCTCGCGTTCGTCGCCGGCACGGAGGCACCGTGGGACGCTGGCTTCGTGGCGCTCGGGGCCCACACCGACTCGCCGAATCTGCGCCTCAAACCGAGCCCGGAGGTCGCCAATCACGGCTACCGGCAAGTCGGGGTCGAAGTCTACGGCGGCGTGCTGCTCACGACCTGGCTCGACCGCGAGCTCTCGCTCGCCGGTCGCGTGATCCTGGCCGGCGGGCGTCAGGAGCTCGTGCGCTTGCCGGGCGCTCCCTTTCGCATCCCGAACCTCGCCATTCATCTGAATCGCGAGGTGAACAAGGACGGGCTCACGCTCAATCCTCAAACCCAGCTCGTTCCGATCTGGGGGCTCGAAAAGGAAGGCGCCGGCGGCCTGCTCGAGCGCGTCGCCGCGGCGCTCGCGCAGACGGCGAGCCGCGGCGCCACGGCCGCGGACATCGTCGGCTTCGATCTCTGCCTGTTCGACGCGCAGGGAGCGAGCACGAGCGGCGTGCACGGCGAGTTCGTCGTGTCGGCGCGGCTCGACAACCTGGGCTCGTGCTTTCCGGCGGTCGCGTCCCTGCTCGGCGCGGGGGCGCCCGGGCCCGCGACGCGCGTGATCGCGCTCTTCGACCACGAGGAAGTCGGCAGCCAGAGCGTCGTCGGCGCGCGCTCGCGCTTTTTCGAGAGCGCGCTCGAGCGCATCACGCTCGGCTACGAAAAGCCGCCGCACGACGCCGTCGCGCGGGCCGTGGCCCGTTCGCTGTTCGTCTCTTCGGACATGGCGCACGCCGTGCATCCGAACTACCCCGACAAGCACGACAAGCAGCACCGCCCCGTGCTCGGCGGCGGGCCCGTGATCAAGGTCAACGCCAACCAGTCGTACGCGACCGACGCCGTCGGCCAGGGCGCGTTCGCGGAGGCCTGCCGCGCCGAGGGCGTGGCCCCGCAGTTCTTCGTCTCCCGCAACGATCAACCGTGCGGTAGCACCATCGGACCCATCACCGCCGCCCGCGTCGGCGTGCGTACCATCGACGTCGGCAATCCGATGCTCGCCATGCACTCCTGCCGCGAGACCGCGGGCAGCGCGGACGGCGCGGTCCTCACGCGCGTCTTCACGCGTTTGTTGCGCGAGCCGCCGGTCGGCGACGTATCGCTGTGACGGGTCGTCTATCCGGCGTGGACCGACGAATGGCCGCCGCTTCGCGGCGGCCGCTCGAAGAGCGGGCGCGAACTGACGTGCAGGCTGAGCGCCGCGGGCAGGAGCAGCACGCACGCGATCATGTTCACCGTGAGCCCGACCAGGGCGACGACCCCGAGCGAAACCAGGCCGGGGTGCTCGGCGAGCGCCAGCACGCCGAAGCCGAACAGATCCGTGAGGATGGCGCCGAAGATGTCCCAGCCCGTGTGCCGCCACACGGTCTCGATCGGATCGCCCTCGAAGACGCGCGTGACCACGTGCATGCCGTCGTCGACGCCGATGCCGAGAAAGATCGGCAGCATCACCATGTTCAGGTAGTTGAGCTCGACGCCCGCGAGCGCGAGCACGCCCGCCGTGACCGTGAGCGTCAGCACCGCCGGCAAGAGCGAGAGCAGCGCGACCCGGAAGCTCCCGCCGGTGATACGCAAGGCAAGGACCACGAACACGATCGTCAGCAGCAGGATGCGCGGAGCGTCACGCTCCACGATCTCGAGGATGTCGGCCATCAGCATCGGCTCACCCGAGGCGCTGATCTTTACACCGCCTCCGACGTCGACGTCGCGAAGCTGCCGCGCGAGCACCCGCACGGCCGGCGCGTCGCTCATGCTGACGGTCGGAAACGCGAACACGAAATGGGCGGCACCGCTGCCGTCGCGCGGCTCGAACGGCTTCTTCACGGCGTCGGGCAGATCGCTCGCGGTGAAGGGCTCGGCGCGCGCCATGCGGCGCATGCGCTCGAAATCCCCGCGCTCCTCGCCACCGAGCGCCCCCGCGTCCACCAGCGAGAGCAGCTTACCGATGCGCTCGAGCAGCGCCTGCTT
>DASXWF010000129.1:0-1769 GCA_036503835.1 Polyangiaceae bacterium
CACGGCGGTGCCGTCGCTTGCAGCGCCGCCCGCCGTGGCGTCCTCCGCTCCGTCACCCGGTGTCGATGGGCGCGCGACCACGTCCAGACCCGAACTCGCTGAAGTCCTCGATCGTCGCGAGTAGGCGGATGTCTCGAGGCACTCGGATCCGCGCGCTAGTCTCCCTGGCGGTGTCCTTCACGGCTGCGCCCGTGCACGCAGAGCCGGCCCCGGCGGCGGATGCACTGTTTCGAGCCGGCCGCGACGCGGCCAAGCGCGGCGAGATCCACAACGCTTGCGCCATGTTCCGCGAATCCTACCGGCTCGATGCTGCGCTCGGCACACGCTTGAACCTCGCGTTGTGCGAGGAGGATCTCGGGCGTCTCGCCGAGGCGCTGGCACACCTTCGCGCCTTGTCGCACGCATTCCCGAACAGCGATCCCCGTGCTGCACTGGTCTCGCAGCACCTGGCCGCGCTGGAATACCGAGTCCCTCGCCTCGTGCTCACCACCGTCGGCGAGCTGCCTCCGTACTCTCGAGTCGAGGGAGCAGGCATGACCATCCCGGACGCCGGGCTCGGCGTCACGATTCCCTTGAATCCTGGGAAGTACGTATTCCGCCTGATTTCACCCGGATCCTACCCGCGCGAATACAGCATCGAGCTCCACGAAAGCGAGCGACGCACCCTGGTTTTCGCGCCGGGCAGAGCGATCTCCGAGCGCACGCCCGCCGCCGCGCGAGTCACCGAAGCGCGGGCGTCGACCGCGTTGCACGCGGAGCCACGGCGAGAGTCCGCGCGCTCCCACACGCTGCGAACCGCGGGAACGATAGCGCTCGGAGTCGCCGCCTCGAGCCTGATCGCAAGCATGGCCGCCGGGTTCAGCGCGCTCAAAAACAAGGACGCCGTCCAGCAACTCTGCACCTCCGACGGCGATTGCCCACCCGCGGGCGTGTCGGCCGCACGAGCGGGTGAAAGCGCCGCCACCATCGCCACGGTGACCTTCGTGGCCTCCGTGGCCTTGGCGGCAGGCGGCGTGACGCTGCTGCTCGTCGCGGGTTCGTCGCGCGAACGAGGGCCCACGCCGTCGTCGTCGCGTGCGCCGGTTCTGCACGCAACCTTGAGTGGAATCTTGCCGTGAACGGTCGCGATCGCCGACGGCCAGAAACGACTCGCGGACACCTTCCTCGGATACGCCCAATGACCCGCACGTTCAGGACTTCATCGCGCGAGCCCCGCAGCATCGAACCAGCAGTGCGCGCAGCCTCGGGCAAGCGGCGCCTCCTCCACCTCTTCCTCGGGTTTTCAGCCTGCGAGCCGCTGATGGGTACGGACTTCGACGAGTTTCATCCGTCCTCTGCGCGCGCCGGCACCGCCGGGCTCGCAGCCGCTGGCGGGTCCGCAGGACACGACGAAGTCACGGGCGGCGGACGCGCGACTGCGTCGGCGAGCTCGGCTGGTGTCGGGGATACACACGGCGCTGGCGACGCCGGCGACGCTGGTGACGCTGGTGGCGGTACCGGCGGCAGTAGCGGTGCGGGCGGCGCTTCGCGCGCCGGTCGCGCGTGGGGCGAAGCAGGAGGAGATCCGAAGGCGGGCGACGGCTCGGGAGGTGATTCGGGAAGCGCTGGAACGAGTGCCGGAGGCGTACCGGGAAACGCTGGGACGACGAGTGCCGGTAGCGGGGGCTCCGGCGCGACGGCTGGGTCGGACACCAACCCGTGGGGCCGCGAAGCAACTCAGGTCGCCGCGGTATCGACGGGGAACGGCCAGCTCGACGTCATCCTTTTGA
>DASXWF010000130.1:0-2147 GCA_036503835.1 Polyangiaceae bacterium
TCTTGTCGGTGACGAGAAAGCTCGCCATCAAGCGCTCCGCCCGAGGCTTCCGAGCCGCGAGCTGCCGAGGCGGATGTTGCGTTCGACCAGCGCGAGCAGCTGATCGCCGGTGACGCCCAGTCGTTCGGCGGCCTGCCCCGCAAGGGACGTGTGGGCGACCCCCGGAGTGAATTGATACGTCGGCCGCCGGTCGGGCCCGAGGTCGACCTGCAGGAAGCCCAGGTCGGGGATCTTGCGCTCGCGTTCCAACCGCGCCGCGAAGGCCAGAAAGTGCGTCGTGATGAAGGCCTGCGGTCGAAGCCGCGTCAGCATGCTCACCACGAGTTCGAAGATCTCCTCGCCTTCCGAGGGATTGGTCCCGGAGCAGAGCTCGTCGAGCAAGACCATGGCGCCCGGCGGCAGGCGCTCGAACAAGTCGCGAATGCGCAGCAGCTCCATGCCGAGCCGGCCTTCCGCCTGATCGGCGCGCGTCTCCTGGATCAACGACACGACGAGGGCGGGCACGAGCGCGATGCTGCCCGATCGGGCGGGAATGAACAGCCCGGATTGCGCGAGCAGCTGCGAAAGACCGACGGCCTGGAGCAGGCGCGTCTTGCCACCGGAGTTCGGACCGGTGACGAGCACCGTGTTGGTCAATTGCGCCGAGACCAGATCGCACGGCACCGGAGTGATGCCGCTCATCAGGAGCAACGGATTGAACAAGCCTCGAAGAGCGCGCGGTTGGTCGGGGCCGACGAGCTCGGGCAAGCACACCGCGAGGCCCGCTTCGGTCGCGCGATCGGCGAACCCGAGCGCCCCGAGGTAAAACTCGAGGTCGCCCACGAGCTGCACGAGCGCCACCAATTCGTCGTCGATGCCCGAAAATACGGTATCGACCAGCCGCGCCATCACCTCACCGTCGCCGAAGCGGTAGCCGCGCAGGAACAGCTCGATCTTCGCGAGCCAGCGCTTCCACGCGGGATTGGTGAACTGGTTCTCGCTGTTCTCGCGCACCTTCACGATCTCGAAGCCGCGGATGCGCCCGTCGGCGCCCACCGCCACTTTCAGGTCGAGCGTCGCGAGCCGCGAGTCGTAGCGGAGCAGCTCGTCGAGCGCGCGGTACGACTCGCCGGCGACCACCCGCGCACCGAACGCGTGCAGGCACGCAAGACCGGAGCGCGCGTTGGCGAAGCCCGTGTGCATGCGGTCGAACGTCTCCTTCGCGGCTTGCAGCACGTCGAGCTGGCGCCGTCCGGGATCCCAGTTGCGACCGCCGCCCGCGCTCTCGAGCAGGCCGCGCAGGCGGACGAGCGACGCGTAGAGCTCTTCGAGGTTTTGGCGCAACGCCGGCGACGAGGCCAGCTCGTACAGGATGCCGCGGCGGTACTCCACGATGGCGGGATCAGCGGGCGGCTGCGCCAGCAAGCGGGCCAGGTGACCGGTCGCGAGCGTGGCTTCGCGCTGCCCGACGCGAACTTTGAAGCACTGCGCGACGAAGCGCGTGAGGAACAGGTCATTCGCGAACGCGTTCGGTTCGAAACTGGACGGCGCGAAAGTCGCGGCATCGAGCGCCTCTCCGAAGAGACCGCCCGACACGCCGCCCGCGAAAGCGAGCGTGAGCGCGAGTTTGACGTGCTCGGCATCGATGCGCCGATGCGGCGTCGGGTGCAAAAGGTCGGGAACGAAACCGGGCGCAGCTGGGTCCATAGGCGCGCCGGACAACCAGGGGCCCCGAATGTTCCCTGCGGAGCGCGTAAAGTTCGCCGCCTCGGGCTACGGCGGCTCGCAGATGAAACGTGCTGCCGGACTCGGTGACCTCGTTCGTCGCCCAGGTGTTCTCGGCTTCGGTCTCCAGGCTGATGAGCTCGAGACCGAAGCTCTGGCAGTGCCCGCTCGCAGCCGCTCGATCCCAACCCCAGGCCGGGCAGACGAGATACCTCGCTCGGCGCGCTTTCGGAAGCCGACTTCTCGAGCTGCGTCGGCTCGACCCAATTCGAGACACGGCCCGGCATCGAGATGAACGGCGTCTCGTTCAACCAGAACCATCACGCCGAGGCCATCGAGCTCGACGGCTACCCCTACTTCGCGGTCTACAGCGAGGGGCCGAACACCTATCAACTGCTGATCCGGCTCGCGCTCCCGAGCTTGACGACGTCGCCGCTCGGCCT
>DASXWF010000131.1:0-3633 GCA_036503835.1 Polyangiaceae bacterium
AGAGGTGCTGGTCAGGCTGGTCGGTGTTGTTGCTGACCTGTCCACCGGAGTTGAGATTGACCAGGTGGAAGTTGTCTCGATAGAAGTATTTCGAGTACTGGAGCGTGAGGGTCTCGCGCGCGGTCCAGTCACTGCGCAGGATGATTTTCGCGGTGAGGACGGTGAACGCGTTGTCGTTCTGGTCCGGGTAGAGGTAGCAACGGTAGGCGCCGGGGCCGGTGTCGACCTCGTCGCCGCCTTCCTTGTCGCAGTAGGGAAAGATCGGCGTTTCGGCGTACTGCTTGAGGTCGGGCTTGGTCGCGTACGGGACGGAACGATCGATGCGACCCGATGCGGCGAGCCAGGGCAGCGCGGAGTACGTGCCTTCGAGTCCGAACTTGTATTTCGACTCCTGGTCGCGCGCGGGGTCGTCGCTCGTGATGCGCGCGTACAGGCCGAACAGGCTGAGCTTGAGATCCGGTCCCTCGCCCCAGTATTCGTCGGGGTAGCGCAGGAGCTCGCCGAGGCTCACCTGGTATTCGCCGCCCGCGAGCAGCAGCGTTCCGCGCGCGTCCGGGTTGTTGCGGCCGAAGTAGCGATCCATGAGATCGCGACCGCCTCCGGCGTTGAGGATTTGCACGACGCCCGCAACCGAGCGCAGGTATTCGGCGGAGACGTGCGAGACGCCGAGGTAGAGGAAGCCGAAGCGGCGCAGCGCGAAGCGCACGTCGGCCGCGAGCACGTCGAGCGAGCCGTCGGCGTGATCGAGATCCGGACGCTCGAGCTCTTCGGCGAGGCCGCCCTGGTACTCGTGGTAGGTCGCTCGCATGCTGCCGAGCGCGACCTGATCGCCCTGATCGTCGCGCGACAGCGCGCTGATGTAGTGCAGCGCCGGGTTGACGAGGCCGTTCTTGTAGTCGAGCCCGACGTGGCCGTGATGAACGAAGGTCTGCCCTTCCCACGGCTTGGGCCAGTTGTTGTCGGGTCCGGTCGGAATGTCGGCGGGAACCCGGAACAGGCTCGACTTGATGCCCTGCTCGAGCTGGACGCGGAAATCCTTGCCGAGCGGGAACGCGACCGAGATGGTTTCGCCGACGCCGGGGATGGTCGCGATCAGCGGGGCGCCGTACGCGCCGCTGCTGTACTGCTCCATCCAGCCGTAGCGATCCTCGTAGACACCGACGTTCACGCTGAGCTCGACGGGACCGAGACCCTTCGGCGCGTACGTGAGGAAGGCGTCGCGCACCCAGAGCTGCGCGTTCGGCGTGAACGAACCCGATGCCTGCATCGCCTGCGAGAGGTCCCAGGCGCCCAGCGTGACGGTCGAGGTGAGGACCGGAGTCGAGTACAGGAACCGAAGCTCGGCCCACGTGTACGGGACGTTGTTGGTGTTCTCGAAGACGTTGCCCCGCGGAACGACGGGGTCGCCGTGCCAGACGAGCTCACGCTGGCCTCGACCGGGATTGCTGCGCGAATTGAAGCTCGCGCGGCCGCCCGCCTGCAGGTAGCCGTGGAAATCGAAGCGGCCGCCTTCCGCCGGCCGGAGCGGCGCGCCGAACGAGGGCATCACGCCGCTCGGCAAGACCGAAGGCTGGCCGGGGGCGTGCGGGGAGAGGCCGAGACCGAAGCGGTCGGCGTGACCGGCGACGAAGCCGACCGGGGGCATCGGCTCTTCTTCGAGGCCGCTCAGGTCGACGCGGTTGGGGGCGGTCGCGGAAGAAGTGGGGGGAGAGCCGGGGGCGGGCGTAGGCGTAGGGGCAGGGGCAGGGGCAGAGGCAGGGGTAGTGGGAGGGCGAGAGTCAGGGGCGGCGGGCAGGGCTTGGGCGTGGAGGAGGGGGGAGACGAGGAGAAGGAAGGACGCAGCGCTTGTGGCGTGTTGCGCGGTGCTGGAGGGGAGGCGCAGGCTCAAGGCCGCCTCCGGTAGAAGCCGATGTCGTCGATCCAGATGTCCCAGGCGCCGCGGCCGTAGTCGATGCCGATTTCGAACAGCTGATCGCTGCGCAGAGCCTCGGCCGGCTGTCCCCAGCCGCCTTGCTGCATTTCGGCAAAGGGCACGAAACGAATTTCGAAGTCCGGAGTCAGAGGATCCGGAAAGAAGCCGAACTTGTCGCAGCCGTCGGAGCTGTCGTTCTGGTTCGTGTAGGGGTTGCAGCCGCAGCCCTTGTCGTCGGTGATGTAGTCGGACGCGCGCACGCGGATCGAGGTCTCGCTGCCGGGCGCGACGCGGCCCCAGAAGACGACTCCTTCCCAGGTGCTGGTGTCGAAGACGGGCTTGCAGCCAAGACGCGGCGGCGACGGTGTCTCGGCGATCGAGCAGGGACCGACCTCCGGCGGACCAGCTTCGTACGGGCAGGCGTCCTTCACGCTGGTGTCGAGCGACACACCGTCACTGTCGTCACCGTTCGTCGCTCGTTCGACGATGTCCGGCGGGAGCGACGGCCCCTGCGGCAGATCGAGGACCGCCCCGATCGTCATGCTGGTTGAAGTGCAGATTTTCTGCGAAATCCAGCCGAATACGCCGAGGTTCGAAAGCAAGCCGGTGTGAATCCGCAGCGCGTTGCGACTGTCGGGCATCGGCTTCGTACATTCTCCCGGGCGGATCTCGGGCGCGTCGCAGAGCGTCGCCGCGGTCCCCGAGCGCGCGCTGCCCACGCAGCGCCCGCCGGGAATGGGAGTGGTCGGGACGCCCTGCGCGTCGGGGATCGGATCCTGGAGAGCGGTGCGATCGTTGTTGAAGTACCAGTCCGGCCGGTGCGGCGTCTCGAAGTCGTTCAAGAGGTAGATTTCGTAACCGTCGAGCGCGTCGCAATCGACGAACTGGCTGCCCGGGTCCGGCACGTCGCTGACCGGCAGCAACGGACGGCATTCGCCTTCCAGCCCGGACTGGCCGGGACCCGGCGCCGGCGGGCGTTCGTCGTCCGTGCTGCCACTGCAGCCGAGCGCGAGCAGCGCGAAAACGGCGAACCGATACGCCCTCACGGTTTGCCTCCTTCACAAACGAACGCGACGTCGTCGATCGAGATGTCGAAGTCGCGGCCGGCGGCGCCGAATTCCCACTCCGCGCCGTACACCTGATCGGTCTGCAGGCCCGGGAAGGGATCGCCCCAGTTCGGGCGCTGTTGCAGCCACTCGAAGCGCAGCGTGTACTTTCGCCACTCGGGTTCCAGCGCGAGCACGACGCCGAAATCGTTGTAGCAGTCCGAACAGATGCCGCCGGCGGGCGCGGTGTGGACGTCCGGCATTTCGAAGCGCACGCGGCCCGGACCCTTCGCCCAGAACGAGATGCCCGTGTACTTCGACGCGTCGTAGGCGCCGTTCGGATCGGCGAATTGAAAGCCGATGCCGGCGTAGATGCTCTTGCCGCTGTCCGCCATGTGCCCGCGCATGCGCGCGGCGTGACGCGAGCCGGAGCGGCCGGGAGCGCCCATCTTGAACGGGCCGGACGGTGGCTCGATCTTCGAGCCTTCGGAGTCGACGAAGCTGAACCAGTAGCCGCCGCGCCCGTCGCGCAAAAGGACGCGCGGGTCGCCGTCTTCTCCGTCCTCGATCGCGCCGCTTTCTCCGCAGGGCGGAAGATCGAGCTCTTTCGCTTCGGGCGTCGTGCCGTACTCCCAGTTCGGCGCCGTGATGCAACCGCTCGCGCCGAGCGCGGAA
>DASXWF010000132.1:0-3164 GCA_036503835.1 Polyangiaceae bacterium
GTGAGCGCGCCGAGCTCGGCGAGCGCGTCGTCGACGCGCTGCGCGGGGGGCAGCCGATCGGAGAAGGCAGCCAGGATCCGGCCCGCGAGCGAAATGTCCCGGAGCTCCACGTCGACCCCCGCGTGCTTCGCGAACGCCTGCACGATCGGGAGCAGGGAATACGTGGCAAGAAGGGGAGCTTCGTCGGTCTTCGTGTAGATGATGGTGGGCTTCTGGGACATGGCGGCTTTTCGGGGGACCGGGAGTCTGCCACCGTACGCCGCCGGGATGGAACCCCTCCGCCGCCGCATCGGGCTCTTTACGGCCATCGTCGCGCTGGCGCTCCTCACGCGCCTGCCCTTTTTGCTCACGGCGGATTGCATCAACTCCGACGCGTGCGTGGTGCCGCTCATGGCGCGCCACTTCGCGCAGGGCGAGTTCACCCCGTACTTCTGGGGCCAGCGCTACATGGCGGCGTTCGAGCCGCTGCTCCTGACGCCGCTCGCCTTCTTCGGCCTCGCGACGGCGCTCGCCAGCGTGGTCGTTTCATTTCTGATCGTGCTCGTCCAGCTCTACCAGGTCACCCGCCTCGCGCGGCTCGTGGGCGCCCCGGTTGCCGTCTCCGCGCTGCTCTTCGCGGTCCAGGCTGCCGTGCCGGCCTCGCACCAGATGGCGCTCTGGGGCGCGCGGCACGCGAGCACCTGTCTCGGCCTCTGGGCGCTCGAGCGCGCTTTGTCCGGAAAACTCGCGAACGGGCGCGGGGCGCTCGCGACGGGTGCGATCCTCGGGCTCGCGTTCTTCGGCGACCACCTGACGGTCGTCTTCCTCTTGCCGGTGCTCTACGCCGCCTGGCAGCGGCGCACGCACCTGCGCCTCGTTTCCGGCGTGTTTCCGTGGCGGCTGCTGGACGCCATACTGTCGACGACCTCGGCAGCGGGGCGCCACTCGCTCCCCCAAGATCCGCGCGACTGGCTGCGCGGAGTCCGCCTGCTCACGACGTCGGCGCTGCCGCGCGTACTCGGGATGGAGTGGTTGGATCCGAGCGTGCGCGTCCAGCCCGGCGTGCTCTGGGTCCTCCTTTCGCTGTGCGGCGCGCTCGCGCTCGCGTGCGTCGCGTGGTTCGCGTACCGCGAGCTCGCGGCGCGCGATCCCGCACTACTCGGTGTTCGCCTGCTCGCCGCCACGTTGCTGCTCGCCGGGATCTGTCACGCGATCGGCGCCCTCGACGAGGAATCCGCACGCTACCTCCTGCTCGGATTCGCGCCCTTCGCCGTCCTCGTCGCCTGGCTCGCCGCGCGCCGCGGCCCGCTCATCGGCGCCCTGCTCGTGATCGGCGTGCTCGCCCCGCGCCTCCCGTCCCTGTATCGCATGCAGGGCGCGTACGCGGGTCGCGGCGCGTATTGCCGGCAGGAGCTCGCGCAAATGATCGGCGCCGTCGACCGCCTCGGCGCCCGCGCCGTCTTCGCCGACTACTGGGACGCGTACCGCCTCGCGCTCGCCAGCAACGAACGCTGGCCCGTCGGCCTCGCGCTGCGCGCCAACCGCCACCCGTGCTGGAACCACTGGGCGCGCGCCGCGACGCCGGTCGCGTACCTCGCGCCGAGCAGCCGACATCCGATTTACGAGAAACTTGAGCGCGCTGTCCCCGGCGTGCGCTTCGAAGAGATCGGTTCGCGACGGATCGCGCTCGTGCCGGGCGCCGTTGCCGGGCTCGACGGGCCCGAGGGCCGCGAGCCGCCGGCTGCGTGCCGGCGTTGAGCTAGCCGCCCGTAGGTGCCCGGCGACCCTTCAAGCGCGCTTGTCCTGGTCCTCGTGACCGACCGAGTCCATATCAGCGCGCAGCCGCTCGATGACGCTTTTCAGCATCGGCGCCCCGCCCGAAGCAACCCGCAGCTTGGGGGCCAGGTGAGCGACCGCTTCCTCGACTGTCGCGACGAATTTGAAGGGGATTCGGTGCGGCATGAGCGTCGTGAGCGCCAGGCCGACGCCGCGAACCAGAGACGCCCGGAAGCCGCTGCCTTCGGCGACCAGAACCGCTCCGGCCATCTTCGGCACGACATCGCGGCTCCACGCGGCGAGCGCCGCGCGTACCGGTGCTTCCGGTGGCGGCGAGCTGCGCTCCACGATCCCGATGCAGGTGACGGGGCCCCGCCCGTTCGCGATCAGCTCGTTGCAAGCCTGCACCTTCATCGCCAGGTTTTCGAGCGTGGAGGGCCCGCGCCAAATGTAGATCACGGTCTGCTGCCAGACAGCCAGGCAGAAATCAGAGTTCTTGAAGACGATTCGAGCGTCCACGAGTTTCAACCAGTAACATAACTGTCCTCTCCTTGGAAATGTGGGGTTTCAGCCGACAGCGGGCGCAGGATGCGCCGAGAGGGCTACGGGCGGCGCCGTAGCGAGCGAGAGCATTTCGTCAGTGAAATCGCCGAACAGCTCGAAGCAGCGGTCGACGATTTCGCAGAGTTTTTGGTAGGCGTCGGGCTCGACCTGGATGGCTGCGATCCTTCGCCGGGTCTCGGGATTCTCGAGCGCGTGGGTCGACTCGGCTTCGGAATGGTTCTGTCCGAGGTACCTGAGTCGCTTGCCCGTTGCGGCGGCGTATTGCCCGGAGGCCGCGGCCACGTCGGTCACGGTCACCTGGAAGGCGCCCTCGATGCAGTGCACGAGCACGAGCCGACCCAAGGTGTCCGCCGCCAAGCCGAGGTGCCCGAGGTGATACGAGAGCTTTCGCGTGCGAACGGTCCGCTCGCTCCAGATCAGTCGGATGGCGTCGCTGTAATCGAGCTTCGGATCCTGTCCGAGCTCGCGCAGATCGGAGAGGAACCAGCGCCAATGGTTCGTGTCGGCCGCGCAGTTCTCGTTCACGAGGTCCTGGTACCAGTCGGGGGCGGGGTGTTCGGGCAAGACGAACGAGCATAAGTCTCCGAACGACAGCACGAAATGCGCAACGTGCGGCGCGAAGGCGAGCTTTCGCTGCGGGTCGATCGCGGGATCGCGAAGGAAGCGCAAGAACGGGCGCGTCCTGTACTCGGCCAGCCGCTGCTCGAGACGGGCGAAGACATCGCTCATCGAATACCGTGGCTCCGGGGCCATGCGCGGCGGACGCGTGCTGCGGCGCGGCACGACAATCGCGTCCGGCCGCTCCGAAAGCGCTCGCGTTCGATCGGGCGTGGGAGCGGGAATGC
>DASXWF010000133.1:0-1873 GCA_036503835.1 Polyangiaceae bacterium
CTAAAGAGGGCGTTCATTTTTTGTGATCCGGCGGGGCCGTGGCGGGATCTTCTCGGGGTTGGCGACCTCCGCGCCCATCCACGACCCGCTGCCGCTCGGTGAGGTTGCGCTCGAGTCTCGCGTCCTCGGTCTGGTCGCGAGCCGGGAGCCCTCGCTGGGTTCGGTGGAACGCACGGAGCAGCTCGCGCGCGAGCAGCTCCGCTTCGTGTGGCGCCTCGCGCGCCGCCTCGGTCTCTCCCCGAGCGACGCAGACGACGCCACCCAACGAGTCTTCTTCGTCGTGGTCGAGCGGATCGATCGGATTCATCCGGGGAGCGAGCGTGCCTTTCTCTATCGGACCGCGCTCCGCATCGCGCTC
Organism: Polyangiaceae bacterium; assembly: GCA_036503835.1. Classification (GTDB taxonomy): domain Bacteria; phylum Myxococcota_A; class Polyangia; order Polyangiales; family Polyangiaceae; genus PMG-095. The sequence continues at coordinate 359 of DASXWF010000133.1, forward strand.
AAGATCAAGGCCGCCTCGCGCCGTGCCCATCAACTCGACGGCGCGCCGGATCTGGAGCTCTTGCCGCACTCCGGTCCCTCGCCGGAGGATCTCTCCGAGCAGCAGCGAGCGCGCGCTCTTCTCGATCGGATTCTCGACAGCATGCCGCTCGATCTGCGCGAGGTCTTGATCCTCTTCGAAATCGAGCACCTCAGCATGCAGGAGGTCGCCGAGCTCCTCGAGGTGCCCCGCGGCACGGTGGCCTCGCGCCTGCGTCGCGCGCGCGCCGACTTCGAGCAACGCCTGCACCGGCTCCAGGTGCGCGCGAGCTTCAAGGGAGTCGCGCCGTGAGCGATCCGGAACGCCTCGTGGACGGGCACGCGGATCCGCTCGTGCGCTCGTTGTTCGCGGCAGCGGCGGACGAGGAGCCGCCGGCCGAGCTCGCCGCGCGGGTGCTGGCTCCGCTCGGCGCGGGGCTGGCCACGATCGCAGCCGCCAACGCGAGCTCGCTGCCTCCCGCCGCGGGGACGGGCGCAGGCGCAACCGGCGCCGGGACGTCGGGCTCGCTCGCCGCGTCGTCGCTGCCGGCCGGCTTCGCCGGTACGACGTTCGCTGCGGTGCTCAAATGGGTGGGCATCGCTTCTATCGCTACGGCCGCCGGGGTCGGCACGGTTGCAGCCGTGAGCTCGAGGCCCGACGGGCTGAGCGAAGCCGCGAGCCTGCTGCGCGCTCCGGCCGGCTCGCTCGTGCCTTCGCCTTCGGAGACGCTCGCCGGCACCGAAGACACGGCGCCCTCCGTCAGCATCGACGAGTTGCCGGTGGCGGCGAGCTCACACGCTCGTCCGTCCTCCAGCACGCGCGACGTATCGCGTCTCCGCCTCGGTGAGGAAGCGGCGCTCATCGACGAGGCGCGCAGCGCCATCGCGAACGGCAACGCGAGCGCCGCCCTGCGAACGCTGGAGACGTATCGCCGCCGCTACCCGCGCCCGTTGCTCGCGCCCGAAGCGCTCTACCTCGAAATGCGTGCGCAAGAGCTCGGTGGAAACCACGCAGCCGCGCGCAAGCTCGCCGCGCGCCTGCTCGCGGCGTATCCGAACGGAGTTCACGCCGCGCGGGCGCGAGCCTTGCTCGAGGATCGAGAGCGGTGACTCCCCGCGGGCGCGCGCGCTTCGCGCTGTTGCTGGTGTCGTGGGGCGCTGCTTGCGACGGTGGGACTCGCTCGCTCGGGGTCGGGCCCGCAGAAAAGATCATCGTGCCGGACGCCGGCGCGGGCGGCAGCCCCGGTATGGGCGGAGGTTCGCTCGGTGGCTCCGGCACCGGCGGAACCGGAGCAGGTTCCGACGCTGGAACGGGAGCGGCTCCGAGCGGCGCTGGGACCGGCCCAGGATCGAGCTCCGGCGCAACGGGAGGAAGCGACGGTGCGACGCCGGGAGTCGGCGGGTCGCCCGGCGCCGGCAGCGCCGGAGCGGCGGGCGAGGATTCGAACGCGGGCGTCGGAGGCGACTCCGGTGATGGCCCTCCGACCGGACGCGGCAC
>DASXWF010000134.1:0-1796 GCA_036503835.1 Polyangiaceae bacterium
TCGCATGGTCCTCGGCGAGGCCGTGGCGAGCGTCGTGCTCCTCGTCGTGACCGTGCGGGCGGCACGACCCGGCGGAACCGCGCGGGCCTGGCGCATCGGAGCTGCGCTCTCCGTGCTCGCTGCCCTCTATCTGTGCTGGAACATCCGGAGGTGGCGGCCGGTGGCGGGGTTCGCGGTCGAGGCGGATTCGCTTCGCTGGCTGCTGTATCTGCTCGGCGCCTCGATCGCTGCGTTGGCTCTCGCTCTCGTGTCGTTGCGCGCCCGTCTGTTGCACGGGGCGCTACGCCTGGCGAAGCTCGATGGCACGCTGGCAGCGCGTCACTGAAATTCGGCTGGAGGAGTCGTTCGTCCGCCGCCGTCGTGACCCCAGCACCTGACCTTTCGATCCACGGTCTCGACTCAGGGCTTCCCGGTCGCTTCGGTAACACAATCGAGGAACTGCTCCTGCGGCGCGTCACAGAACCCTTCGCGGATCGACGCGAGGCCGTCCTCTCCGCACTCCCAATTTTTCGCCGGCTCCTTCACGAAGCAAGCGAGGGCGCGGAGGAGCTCGGCCTTGCACGTATCCTCGAGGAGCATTTCCTTGCAAAGCGCGGGGCACCCTTCGCGCTTGTTGCAGGAGAGCTCGTTGCTGCGCCGGCAGACGACCTCGCACGGATCGCCGGCCGCCGCTGCCGCTTGCGGAGCGGCGCTCGCGGCGGAGCGGGCGCCCGTCTCGTCTCGAGTCGCGGGTTCCGAGCGCTGGGGAGCAGGCTGAGCGACGGATTGTGAGGCGACTGCCGTGGCGGCCGGCTCCGCCGTTTTCTTGTCGCAGCCGTACGCCGCGAGGACCACCACGAGCCAGACCGAAGGGCGCGTGAAGTTCCGCCCGAACCGTGCACGTCGTTGAGCCCGCATCACCTGACGCAAACCTTCTCTTTTTCGGAGGAGCGCGTCAAGGTCCTCGAACCTCGTGAGTCGCGGGAATGACGCGGTCGAGCTCGGCGTTCAGTACTCGACGAGCTCGCCGCTTCGCAACCGAACGTGGGTCCAGTCTCGATCGCTCGGGTCGGGAACGTAGACGAGCTCGGCTTCGACGTCGGCCAGGCTCGAGCGATAGACGACGGTGCTGGTCGCGGCGCCATCGCGCGCGTAGGCGACCGCTTCCTCGGGCTTGCCCGGCGGCTCGCCCGAGAGCCTGCGCGAACGGCCGAAGCGGGGTCGTGCGCCGCGCTCGAGCAGGATGGTTCGAAACCGCGCCGGCTCCCCCCGTTGCAGGAGCGCCACGCCGGCGTTCACGGTTCCGACGAACGTCGCCAGGTGACCGAAGACGTAGTCGCTCACCCAGAGCGGCTCGCAGTAGCCCATGAAATCGCCGAGCGACGGCGGCATCAATGTCTTCTGTCCGAGGTCATAGCCCCACACGCCGGTTCGCCCGCCGGAATAGGGGAACTCCGGGTCGCCCGCGACGCCGCAAGGACTGTGCTGGCGGCCGTACACGTGGCCGAGCTCGTGCACGAAGGTGCGGGCCGAGGCATCGCCCGTGTATCCGATGCCGACGCCGACTCCGGCCCTGGGGTTTGCGCCCTCACCGACGACGCTGGCGCCGAGCACGCAATTGCCCACGCAGTACTCTTCGAGCGTCTCGGCGATCCGAAACATGCCGTAGTAGCTCACGTGCGTCCCGGGATTCTCCTCGTCGCGGAGCGCGCTCACTTCGTCCAGCGCCTCGAGCGCAGTGGTCGCGGAGGAGTTCAGCGGCTCGCGCACGCGAAGCTCGACGCCGGAGATGGGGAAGATGCCGAGGATAGCCTGAC
>DASXWF010000135.1:0-3210 GCA_036503835.1 Polyangiaceae bacterium
CGCTGACGCGATTGCTTCGGTCGCGGGAAGGGCAGGCTGAACCGGCAAGCGACCGGAGGCCGCGCTCGCCGGCGAAGCATCGGCGCCGCGCGCGCCGGAGGCCTGCCCCCCGAAGGCCAGCGCGAGCCCCCCGAAGAGCAATGGCGCCCCATACCAGGCTCCCCAGGAAGCACGCCAGCGACCGAGAAGCATGAGCCGGCCAGTCTAACCCCGATCACGCGGAGTCGCCACCCGCGACAATCCCGCCAGAATTTTGCTCGAATCCACATCGATAAGCACCCTCCCGAATGCGCTTTCGACTCCTCCTTTCGAATCCCTCGCTCCGGCTCCTTTCCGGAACTGCTCTCTTTAGTACCATTGGTTCCGCGTCGTAGTGACGATCGTAGAAGCGTGGAAAGTCGTCACACCGTTCGGCGCGAGCCCGAGCCACGTTTCGTGGTGTTCGCGACGCCCGACCCGAGCTACACTCGATCGTGGTGTTAGGTAGGGAGCCGGTGAGGCAAGGAGGCGATCCGTGATGACCAATCGGAGCCCGCGCTTGGCTCGTGCGTTGCCCGGGCTCGCGCTCGCGGTGACGAGCTGCAGTCTGGTGACGGATCTGGATTTCATGGGCGGCGTGTCGACTCTCGCCGGCGCCGGTGACGGCGGGACGAGCGGCGCGGGCGACTTTGGTTTGGGACTCGGCGAGGCCGGCGACACCGTCAACGTCGGCGGTACGGTCCAGGGCGGAACGAGCTGGGGCGGTGCAACCATCGGCAGCGGCGGGACGAGCTGGGGCGGCGCGACCATCGGCAGCGGCGGAGCGAACGCCGGTGACGGCGGGACCGGCAACGCGAGTGGAACCGCGACGCAGGCGGGCGAGGGCGGCGAGAGCGGCACGGGCACGAGCGGTGGCGCAAGTGGCGAGAGCGGTGAGGGAGGCGCCGGTAGCGAAAGCGCCGGGACGAGCGGCACGAGCGGCAGCGGAGCGAGCGGAGCGGGCGCTTCGGGTCGGGGCGGAAGCTCCGGTACCGGCGGCAGCGGCGGCAGCGCCGGCACGAGTGGCAACGGCGGTTGCGCGGGAGCGAACCTGCAAAGCGACGTCGAGAACTGCGGTGCGTGCGGCAACGAGTGTCCGGACGGCGAACCCTGCGTGAAGGGCGTGTGCGTCTCGTCGCCGTGCGAGGGACTGTGCTCGACGTGGACGCCGCTGCTTCGTGATCAGGGCGAACTGCGCGCCGACGACATCGGCGAGGACGCCCGTTGCTTCGAGGTGACCGGGTACGTACCCCCCGCCAGCGGCAAACGCGAGGTCAGCTTCTGGAACTTCTACTCCCCGCGATCGTTCGAGGTGAACGGCGTCGCGATGGTCTACGTGCCCGCGACGCATGGTGGCGTGTTCACCCTGCCTGCGGAGCGCGCGGGCGGCTACTGCGTCGACATCAGCGCGGGCAAAGAGGCCTGGGCGGGCTTCGTCCTGCCGGAGTGAATCGACCGCTGCGGGACGCTCACGGCTTCGGCCGGCGCTTGCCGGTTGGTCGCGCCTGGCTCGCGGCGCGCTCCGGCTTCCGGCGAGTCGCCGTTCGCGGCTCTTTCGATCGCTCGGTGATGGGCGCGGCGCGCGTGGTCACCGGAGACAACGCCAGCTCCGCTTCGGCGACGGACAGCCGCTCGGCTTCGCGCAGGACGGCCTTCGGAACCCACTTCGGAAACTCGAGCGAATGAGCGCGATGCGCGCCGGTCTTCGTGTGCTCTTCCCAGATCTTCGCGAGTCGTTCGGGCTCGAAGCGCCCCGCGAGCTTGACCAGGGCCGGCCAGAGCCGCCGGTGCACGTACGTCACCTTGCCTTCCACCAGGCGACACACGAGCACCTCGTCGCTCTCGCTCACCGCATCCGCGACTCGGAAAATCTCGTGCCCTTTCGAGTGCGCCCACCAACTCCCGCGAATGGGTCCGCCGGTGATCGCTTCCGCGAGACTCGGCACCGGCCCGCGCGCTGCCTGCAGCACGATGCCGTGTTCGGCGACGAAATCGAGACCTTGCTTCGGAGTCATCGTATCGAGCCGCCGCGAAGCTTCACAGCGGAGACGCGGGCAATCCAGGAAAAAGCGCGACGGGGTTAGAGCTACTTCCGACGCTCGACTCGCGAGCGACTCTAGCATCGAAACGTCGCGTCGGGCGCGAGCTACCTCCGCCGCTCGACCTGAGCCGGCGTGAGCTCGCACAAGGCTGCCCGAAAGACTTTCGGAAGCTCCGACTCGGCCCGCACCTTCTCCGACCCGAGCGCCCTTCGAATGTCGCCCTCACGAAAGCCCTGATTCTGCAGGGCCTGGAAGGCCTTCGCGAACACGTCCGCCGCCCGCGCTGAGACCTGCGAACTCCCATACCTGGTTCCGTCCGAATGTCGGAAGACCAGCGCTCCCGAAGCGGCGCCTTCGACGATCAGCTCTCCACGATGAACAGCCAGGTGGTGAGCCCCGCAAAGCGTGACGAGATTGTCGGGATCGTGCCGCCCGCCTTCGGCGCGCGGCTGGATGTGGTGAGCATCGACGAAAACGGCATGCCGGCAGCCGGGAACGCGGCAGCGCCCGCCGTCCCTTCGTAGAACCTTGCGGCGAATCGACGGCGGAATCGTTTGCTTGGCGCGGGTGCTTGCGGGTGATCGGTTGGGTGTCGTGCCGGCTCGTGCTGCCGGTCCAGCCTCGCGGGACTCGACTTGCCCCACGTGGGCGCGGTCGTCGGGCTGCCCGCCACCGACAGCAGCACCGATGACCATGCCGATCTGCTGCGCATCGCAAGCAGCCATGGCGGCGACTTCCTTCTCCACATCCACGAGCTCTCCACGCCCGTGTTGCTTCGCAGCGCCGCAGCGCTCGCAAACCGTGAGCGCCACCTGGTAACTCGAGCGCCCTTCGTCGCGAGGTCCTCCGAGAACGTACCGCGACAAGAGGAGTAGTGCGGCGTCGTCGTCGAGCGCCTCGCTCGCTTCCCGCCGCATCTTTCCAAGCGCTTCCCGGAACGTCGCCAGCACTTCCCCGGAGACCTCGAACCGCAACACATGCCGCTTCGCCCGCGGGTCGGCCGCATCATCGGGCCGATTCCCGGGCCTCCGGCGTGAAACCAGCTGCTCCACCTCCCGCACGGTCTTTCCCCGCGCCACCTGCACCCAGTCGCCTTCGGTATCGCGAGTGGCGACTCGCGTGAGCTCCCTGATCACGGAGAAATTCAGAG
>DASXWF010000136.1:0-1690 GCA_036503835.1 Polyangiaceae bacterium
CCGTCGATTAGCATTTTTTGCATAGCGCAATGCGACGGATTCTGGTGGTGGACGACGAGGAGAATCTCCGCCTCGTTCTCAGAACCCTGCTGCGGCGCAACGGTTACGAGGTCGAAACCGCCTCGAGCGGCGAAGAAGCGCTCGGGCTGGTCGAGTCCTTCGGCCCAGACGTGGTCATCACCGATGTACGCATGCCGCGCATGGGCGGCATGGACCTGCTCGGCACGCTGCGAGCCAAGGGCAACGACGCGACCGTGATCGTGATGAGCGCCTACGGCAACCTGGACCAGGCAATCGATGCGATCAAGGCGGGCGCCTACGACTACATCCAGAAGCCGTTCAAGCCGGACGAGGTGGTGCTGGCCCTGCGCAAGGCAGAGGAGCGCGAGTCACTGCGCCGCGAGAACCGCGTGCTGCGCGAGGAGATCCGGCGCGAGCACCGCTTCGAGGACATCCTGGCCAAGAGCGCGGTGATGCAGGGCGTGTTCCGCACCATCGCCAAGATCGCCAACTACAAGACGACCGTGCTGATCACGGGCGAGAGCGGCGTGGGCAAGGAGGTCGTCGCGCGCACCGTGCACGGACGCAGCGGCCGCTCCGAGCAGCCCTTCATCGCCGTGAACTGCGCCGCCATTCCCGACACGCTGATCGAGAGCGAGCTGTTCGGCCACGTGCGCGGCGCGTTCACCGGCGCCGACAGCGACAAGCCCGGCCTCTTCCGCGAGGCCGACGGCGGCACGCTGTTCCTGGACGAGGTCGGCGAGCTGCCGCCCGCCGTGCAGGTGAAGCTCTTGCGCGTGCTGCAGGAGGAGGAGGTGCGCCCGGTCGGCGAGCCGAAGGCGGTGCGCGTCGACGTGCGCATCCTGGCTGCCACGGCGCGCGATCTCGAGGGCGAGGTCGCGACGGGCCGCTTCCGCGAGGACCTCTACTACCGCCTGAACGTGTTCCGCATCGCGGTGCCGCCGCTGCGCGAGCGACCCGAGGACATCCCCGCGCTGGCCGACGCGCTGCTCGAGTCGCTTGCGCGGCGCATCGGCAAGCCGGTCCAGCCGCTCGACGGCGACGTGCTGGCGAAGCTGTGCGCGCACGACTGGCCGGGCAACGTGCGCGAGCTGCGCAACACGCTCGAGCGCGCGCTCATCCTGGCGCGCGGCAGCCACATCGGCGCCGAGCTGTTCGCCGTTGCCGCCGCGCCCGCGGTGGACGTTCCTGGCGTGCGCGGCGGCGACGAGTCGGATCTGTCGATCAAACGCGGCACGCGCGAGCTCGAAGAGCGGCTGATCCGGCGCGCGCTCGAGGCCACCCACGGCAACCGCGCGCGCGCGGCCGAGCTGCTCGAGATCAGCCCGCGCGCTCTGCAGTACAAGATCAAGGAGTACGGCCTCGCAGGGCTCAATCCTGCCGGTGAGTCGACCGATAGCGCAGGGGCTGGCCCCCGGCCGGGATCCCGGCAGTAGGAGGAGCACGCCCATGCGTCGGAACCCCGGTCAGACTACGCTCGCCTGCGGCTCGCTGCGCGCGCCGAGGCGCTTGCTCGCCGCGCTGTTCGCCCTCCTGGCATTCGGCTGCGGCGGTGGCAACGACGCACCGCAGTCCGAGCCCAAGCCGTCCAGTGCGGCGGAGGAGCGCGGAGAAGCCGGGGCGAACCGGCCGCCGCTCGTCGAGGCGATCGAAGTGCTGCCGAGCCAGC
>DASXWF010000137.1:0-7048 GCA_036503835.1 Polyangiaceae bacterium
CACGATCGGAATCACGAGCCGGCGTCGCGCCGCTGGCCCGTGCTCCAGCGCCTCGAGCAGCTGCGGTTCGGCGATGCCGACGAGCTGCTTCAACGACGCGGCGGCGACCTGCGCCACCGCGCCCGGCCCGTCCAGCAAGGCGAGCAGCGTGGGCACGGTGCTCTCGTCGCCGATCCAGGCGAGCACCTGTCCGATCGCGAGTTGCTCGGTGGGATCGGCTCGTTTTACGCTCTGAGCCAGCTGGCGGCGCAACGCCGGCTGCTTCTCCGAAACCGCGAGGACGCGCTCGACGGCCGCGCCCGTTCCGAACTGGCGCTTGCTCTGCTCGCGGATCGCGACGAGCGCGAGCGCGAGGTTCCTGACCAGACCCTCGTTGGCCGTCGCCAGCAGCTCTACCAGAGGCGCTACCGCACCAGGATCGGCGAGCCTGCCGAGGGCGCGCACCGCCTCGGCCGCGTACAACGGTTCCGCCGCGAGCTCGATCAGCGCGGGCAGGACACGCGGGTCGCGCGCGCGTCCCAGTACGTCGATGGCGGGGAAGGTACGAAAGAAGTTGCGGGTGGCGATCAATTGCAGCAAGGAGTCGATCGCTGCTTTGCTGCCGACGCGCCCGAGCGCCTCCACCGCCGCGAGCGCGACGTTGTCGTCGGCCTGTCGAGTCAACTCCTCGAGCCTGGGCAGGGCGTGAGCGCTTTCGTGCCGGCCCAGGATCTGCACGGCGTCGCAGACGACCGCCGGATTCTGGTCACGCGTGAGCTCGAGCAGCGTCTGATCGACGTCCTCCTTCGAGGCGGAAAGCGCGTCGACGATGCCCGCGATCTTCGCCTCGTCGCCGCGCTCGGTACGCAGAGCCTGACACAGCGCCAGCGCCACGTTCCGATCGCCGCTCGCGAGGACTTCGGTCGCGGCGCGCCGCACGGCCCAGGACGGCTCCACGAACTCCGCGAGCAAGCTCGGCACGGCCGCGACCCCTTCGCCCCGCATCGACTCGATGTGCGCGATGCGCGAGCGTTCGTGCTCGCTGCGAGAGGGGGGTCCTGCCGGCGTGGTCATCGAGCCACGGTCGTCCCGCTCGAGGTGTTGCCGTCCAGCGTGCGAAGGACGGCGTCGACGGTGGCGGCTTGTTCGACGTTGGCGTTCCGGATGCTGCCGATGCGCTCCGTGAGGGCCTCGATCTCGCGGCTCAGCGTCTGGGCGGCTCGCGCCTGGGTCCCGGTCACGCCGACGATCTCACGAATTCGCCCGCGCATGTCCTCGACCGCGCGACCGATTTCCGCCGTGCTCGTGCCCTGCTCGCCGCTCGCCTTGCGCACGGCGGCGATGACTCCATTTTGCCGCGTCGAGTTTTCGGCGAGGGCCGCGAGCGCCGCGCTTTGCTCGTCCAGGGCCCGCGCAGTCTGGCGCGCGATACGGCGCACCTCGTCCGCGCTCTTTGCCATGTCGGCCGTGACTTTGCTTTGCTCGCTGGAGGCGCGCGTTACGTCCGCCGCCAGCGTCGCGACTTGGCGCGCCGCAGACTCGAGCTCCTTGCCCGCCTTGGTCTGTTCGACCAACGCCTTGGCGGTCAGCTGTGCGTCCTTGCGCGTGGTGTCGATGGCTCGCGCGATTTCGGCGGCGCCCTTGGCCTGCTCGCCCAGTCCCGCGAGCGTGCGCTCGGTGGCGGTCCGCACTTCTTCCGCCTGCACGCTGATGTTCTTCACCATCGCGCCCTGCTCGTTCAGTCCGGCCAGCGTCGCTTCGCTCGCGCTCCGCATTTGAGCGGCGATCTGCGCCAGCTCGCCGGCGCTCGCGGCCTGTTCCACCGACGCCGACGCGGCCTGCTTCGCGTTCTGCGCGAGCTGCTCGTTCGAACGCACGAGGTCGCGGAGCGCGCGCGCCTGCTCCGCCGACGCCTGCGTCGTTTGCTTGGCCATCTGTCGCATCTCGTTCGCGCTTCGCACGAGGTTCTGATTGGCCTGCGCCTGTTCGGCCACCGCGCCCGCGATGACCTTGGATTGCTCGCGAACCGAGTTCGCGGAGTCGGTCAGCGTCCGGACCATCGAGACCTGCTCGCCGGCGCTCTTCGCCGCGCCGCGCACGGACTGGCCGAGCTCCTGAACGCCGCCGATGATCGCAGCGAGCGCCCGTTCGGCGTCCGTTGCGAGCGAGGACCCTTCGCTCGCGACGCGTTCGCCCTCGTGCGTCGCGGCGAGCGCCTCGCGGGCCGTGCCCTGGAGCGACCGAATGATCTTCGCGATGTCCGAGCTCGCGGTCGCGGCCCGATCGGCGAGCGCCCGAATTTCTTCCGCGACCACGGCGAAGCCTCGGCCGTGCTCGCCGGCTCGCGCAGCCTCGATGCTCGCGTTCAGCGAGAGCAGATTGGTGCGATCGGCGATCAAGTTGATGGTCTGGACGAAATCCCCGATCTGATCGGCGCGCTCGGCCATCTCTTTCATGACGCCGGCGGACGCGCTGATCGAGACGCGGATCTTCGCGAGTCCTTCGATCGACTTGGCGACCGTGACGCCGCCCTCGCGTGCCGTGAGGCCCACGCGCTCGGCGACGTCACGGGCCTGTTCGCACTCGCGGGCGATCAGTCGCGTCGAGCCGTCGACCTGGGCAGCCGTCGCGGCGCTCGTCTCGGCCAGCCGAGAAATGTCCTCGGCCGTCCGCGCGACCGACTGCGCGGAGCGCGCCAGCTCCTCGATGGTAGTGGCGTTGTCTTCCACGACGCGCGTGTTCTTTTCGGAGGTCGCCGCGACCTCCTCGACGGACGCGGCGACCTCCGCGACCGTCGCGGCATTTTCCGAGCTCGCGGCCTCGACCTGCTTCGCGCCGTTCGCGACCGCCGCGGCGGCGCGCGACATCTGCTCGGCCGTGGTCGCCGTGCGCAGGACGGAACTTCCGAGCTCCTTGCCGCGATCGACCAGGTCGCTGACGCTCTTCACCGCGCTGGCGGCGCTGGTGCTCATCGAGCTCACCCGCATCGCAACGTCGCGAGCGTCGCTGGCGAGGCGCTCGATGCCCTTTGCCATCTCCTCGCTCGTGGCGCCCACCTCGGCGACCGCCGACGCGGCGGTGTCGGCCCCTGCGGAGATACTGGCGAGGCCCGCCGCCGTCTCGGTTCCGGTCGCCAGCAGCTCTTCACTCGCCGCCGCCAGGTCCTGCGCGTTCGAGGCGACGCCGCGGATCGAGCGCGCGGACTGCTCCACGGCCGCGGCCGCGCTCTCCGCCGATTCGGCGAGCAACAGCGTGTCCTTCTTCACGCTCGCGACCGACGCCGAGACCTCGCGCAGCGTGGTGCCCGACTCCTCGACCGTCGCGAGGAGCTCCTGAGTCAGCTCGGCCGAGCTCTGCTGCGACTTCAGCACCTTGGCGCTGGTGACCGAGGTCTCCTCGGCCGAAGCCGCGATCGACTCCACCGCAGCGCTCAATTGCTGGCTCAGCGCGGCACCGTCGTTGCTCGCGGACGTCAGGCGGAACGAGGCGTCCTCGAGTGCCTTCGCGTCCGCCGCGCTGGCCCTCAGCGAATGCACTGCATGCTCAACCCGGGAGCGCAGGTCGGTCGTGAGCGTCGTCGGTGAGGAGGGCGAGGGGTTCATGGTCATGGCCGTGTTCACTCAGTACTTTCGGAAGGTCGAGGAGCAGGAGCAGCCGCGTGCCGAGGGCGTGCATGCCTTGAACGAGACCCACGGAGCGTTCGCTCACGAGCGCGGGGGCAGCCTGGTGTTTCGTGGGATCGAGCGCCAGAACCTCGCGCGCTCGATCGACGCACAGCCCCACGACGCGATCTTCGACCTGGGTGACGATGATGCGCGTGTCGAGTGTCGGCGCGACCGGCGGGAGTCCGAAGCGCCGTCGCAGGTCGATCACCGGGACGACGCGGCCCCGCACCGTCACGATTCCGGCGACGTAGTCGGCCGTGCCGGGGACGGGCGTCGCGCCGCTGAACGTGTCCATCTGCAGCACGTACGCGACCGGCAGCGCGTACTCCACGCCGGCCAGCGCGAACACGACGTGGAGGCTCATGGCGTCACCGCGCGCACCGGCAGCGCCGCGCTCAGCGTCGTGCCGAGGGCGACCAGATCCAGCACGAGCGTCGGCTTCCCGTCGCCGAGATCGGTCGCGCCGGAAACGCCGGGAGCGCGGACCAGCACGTCCGTCATGGGTCGAATCACGACCTCCTGCTGCCCGAGCATGCGATCCACCGCGAAGGCGAGCGGCGCGCCGGCGCGCCGGACGACGATGGCCTTGCGCGCCGGTGCGGCGCCGCGCTCCATGCGGAACACGCGGCGGAGATCGATCATGGGCACAGCCTGCCCGCGGCGCAACATGATGTCGAGCTCCGGCCCGGCGGCGTCGTTCGACGGTACCTGGGCGAGCGACGCAGGATCGACCTCGACGATTTCCTCGACCGTCGCGACGGGTACGACGAAACGCTGCCCGCCGCACTCGAACGTGAAGGCATCGACGATCGAGATCGTGAGCGGGACGCGCAGAACGAAGGTCGTTCCGGCTCCGAGCCGGGTGGTGAGCTCGAGCTCGCCTCCGAGCTCGTCCACGACGACGCGCTTGACGATCTCCATGCCCATACCGCGCCCGCTCGTGGTGGTCGCGACGTCCCGAGTCGAAAGGCCCGGCATGCACAGAAGCTCCAGGAGCTCGGCGTCGCTCTCCGGCACGGGTCGTTTGGCCTTGCGCGCCACGGCCTGACGATCGATGCCGCGCCCGTCGTCGCTGACGCTGACCTCGAGCCGCGTATTGGAGCGAGCGGAGCAGCTGATGCTCAGCCTGCCTTCTTCGGGCTTGCCACGGCGCGCCCGTTCGTCCGGAGTCTCGATCGCGTGATCGACCGCGTTGCGGACCAGGTGAACGATCACGGGGAACAGCCGCTCGGAGACGGACTTGTCGAGCTCGGCCGAGCCGCCTTCGAGCTCGACGCGCACGAGGCGATTCGTGGCGCGCTGCAGGCCGCGCACGAGCAGCGGCACGCGGTCGAGCAGGTCGGCGACGGGCACCATGCGCACGCGGACGATGGCCGAGCGCAGGTCGCGCAGCTGCCGAGCATTCTCGGCGACGACGTTGGCGAGCTCGCGCGTGTTCACGCCGCTTTCCGCGAGCGCCGCCACCGCGCGCGCCAGGCGAAAGCGCGTGACGATGAGCGTCGAGAGCCCTTCCATCGCCTCGTCGAGACGACTCACGTCGACGCGCACGATGCCTTTGCGAACACCGGTGGAGAGGGCGTCGTGGCTCTCGTGCTCGGCGTCGATGTCGTCGGCGGCGGGCAAATCGGGGACGTGGCTGTCGTGAATGGCGCGTAGGGTGTCGGGGGCGACGCCCACCGCCGCTGCGACGGCTGCATCCGTGGTGTCCGTCAGGAGGATCAGCGCGAAGGCGAGCCCGCCCGGCGCTTCGGGCGAGACGGGCACCGAGCGCGGCAGCACCCGCACGATTTCTGCCACGAGGGCCAGCCGCTCGCGGACGGAGTTGATCGAGAACCCTTGCGCGGCGCGCTCGGGCGACGGCAAGAAGTGGGCGACGAAAGCGCTCTGGCCGGCGGAAAGCCCGCGCACGAGCTGTTCCACTTCGAACGGCGCCAGCTTTTCGAGCAGGGCGGGCTCGAGATCCAGCACGGGTTCCTCGCGCTTGGCCAGGCGAGTGCCGGTCACGTCGAGCGCGTCGAGGTCGGCGAGGAGCTCCAGCGCCGGCGGCTGCGCCTGCTCGCCGCGCCCGAGGGCGGCGATGCGCTGAGCGATCGCCTGAACCCCGCGCAAGAGGACGTCCGTCGCGTCCAGCGGCGGCGTGATGCCGGAGCGATCGAACTCGCGAACGAAATTCTCCAATCGATGAGCGACGTTCACGATCGGCTCCACCCCGACCATGGCGGACAGGCCTTTGATGGTGTGCAGCGATCGAAAGATCTCGCGCAACGCCCGGGGATCGTTCGCGCCGCGCCGCTGCGCGGCCTCGAGCGCGAGCAGCCGCGCGTTGGCGAGCGATACGTGTTCTTCCGCCTCGACCAGGTAGGCGGACAGGAACTCCCTCAGATCCGCGGGGACGGTCACGCGCCGAGTCCCGCACTCTCGGGCAGGACGGCGCGAACCTCGGCGATGATCGCGTCGGGGGTGAACGGCTTGGCGAGAAAAGCCGTGGCGCCGGCGCGGAGCACGCGCTCGCGGGACTCGTCATCCCCGCGGGTGGTCACGATCAACACCGGGAGCGAGCGCAGCCGGTCCTGGCCGCGCACGAACTCCAGGACCTCCACGCCGCCCACGTCGGGCATGTTGACGTCGAGCACCATCACGTCGAATCGTCCGAGCGATAGACGCTCGATGGCCTCGAGTCCGCTCGAGGCCTGTACGAAGCTCGTGCCGGGAATCGCACGCAGACATGCAACGATCATGTCGCGGATGACTTTGCTGTCGTCGACCACCAAAATCGCTGGCATGGAGGCGAAATGCGACCGTAAGGCGAGGCCTTCGAAGGGTCAAGGCGACCGGCGTTCCAGGGGGCGTAGGCGTGGCGCAATGTCCCGCTCATCCCGGGAAGATTGGCGACCGTCTCTGGTGGCGCTAGTGTCGGCCCTAGCTCGAGGCGTCAGATTCCGGATCCCGGTTTAGTTTCCAGCTCAAGCCCAGCAGTGGAGGTGCCGCGCGAGAGCGAAGGCGGAACCGTCTGGGTGGTTGACGACAGCCCGCTCGAGGCGGAAGTCGCAGCTCGCGTACTCGCCACCCACCACGACATCCAAACATTTCACGACGGTGCCAGCGTGCTCGAGCTCTTCGCCTCCGGGCTCCGGCCGGATGTTCTGGTGCTCGACTGGCACATGCCGGACATGTCCGGTCTCGATGTCTGCCGCTTCCTCCGCCAGCGCTTCGATCAGGCAAGCCTGCCCATTCTCGTGCTGACGGGCGCCGGCGGACACGAGGAAACGCTGGATAGCCTGCGGGCGGGCGCCAACGACTTCGTCGCCAAGACCTCGAACTCTGAGGAGTTTCACGCGCGTGTTCGGACGCTGTTGCGGGTTCGTGCGCTTCACGAGCGCGTCCGGCGTGCGGAGCTCGTGGCC
>DASXWF010000138.1:0-2094 GCA_036503835.1 Polyangiaceae bacterium
GTCCATGTTGCTCCTTCAGGAGAAGAGAGTTCGGAGCGCCTCGGCCGTGTCGTGGTCGAGGCGCTCTATCTGTCTGGCTGCCCACGTGATGGGGGCTAGCATTCCGAGTGTGTAGATGAAGCGCAGCTTGAGTGTCCGCATAGAGTCGGAGTGTCAGGCGTAGGCGCCTCGGCGGTCAAGGCCTCGCGCGTCACGTCGTTTGCAATCTGCTGCGCGATCACCTCGTCCGCTATCTCGTTGATGATGTGGGTGTGCCACTCGGGCGTGATGGCGCCGCGCCGCTCGAGGTCCGTCAGCGTGCGAGCGATGTTCTCGACATCACGGAAGTTGTCCGCCCCGAGCAGCCCCCGCATCAGCTCGGGCGTCGGGTAGCGCGCCGCACTCACTGACCCCCGACCGCCTCCCCATCGCTCGCCATTAGCGGCTCGACCACTTGCTTCTGATAGGCGATCAGCCCCTGCAAAACGACCGGGTCGAGCGCGACCTGGCTCGTCGCCTCCGCCTCGATGTGCGAGCCGGTGCGCAGCCAGACGTGGTAGCCGTCGAACGACGCATAGACGCCGTCTCCGAGGTAGCGGGGTTCCTTCATTGTTCGTCTCCTTCGGTTGGTTTGCCGCGCGGGTAACGCACGGTGTTGCGTAGGCTCAGGTCTTCGGTCTGTTGGTCATCATCGAGCCAGTCGGTTGCGTCGATGGTGGGCGCCCTCGGAGGCAGCGGGGGCGGGACGATGGGGTGCTGCAGCTTCCGGACCCGCGTCGCCTCTCGGTCCCGGTGGATGTTGCCGACCTTGACGTCGAGCAGATAGAGCAGTGCGTCGTGCTTGCCGAACTTCCGCCCCAGCCGGTTGACGGCCAGGACGAGCGCGGCGAGCAGGAGGAGGATCGCCCCGAGCAGATAGGCGAGCGGGTCGAGCTGGCTGAGGTATTCCACCCGCGCATCATACTACAGACCCACCTCCCCCGAGACCTGCAGCCGGAAGTCAGGCAGCGGGTCATGCGCGAGCGGGGCGTAGAGGTGGAGCACGTTGTCTTTGATGTTCACGTACTCCGCCCGGGGCGGCAGCACCTGGATCGCCTTCCGGTCACCGAGGAAGTATTCCTTACACCAGCGCAGCTCCCCCCAGTTAGGGATGCGCTCGGGACGCGCCACCGAAACACTCAGGTGTGCCCAGAACGATTTGCGCTCCTCCGCCCCCTCGCCACTCGAGATGAGCTCGACTTCCACGATGACCACGAGCACCGAGCCGTCCAGGCGCACGTAGTAACTCATCGCGTTAGCCATCTCCCAGCGCACCCGCACGTTGCTCTGAAGCGTCCGCGGCTTCAGCTCCGAATGCATCAGCCGCTCGACATCGTCGTGGCGCTCGTGCTGGTCGATGCGGAGCTTCACGAGAGCGCCCTCCGGTTCGCGCAACACTCGCACTCCGGCGGATGGCTGAGCAGCTCGGCGAGCGTGTCCGGGGTGAGCGCGACCACGAGCCCGTGTTTCTTGCACTGCACGACCAGGTTGCTGTCGTCGATGCCGACCTCGAGGCGCTGCGTCTGCCCGCGCTCCGTGCACGCTCGACAGTGAAGGCAACCGCGCAGCTCAGGCATTATGTCACCCTCACTGGCGCCACTCCGTCAGGTCTACGAACCGCCCCTCGGCGTCGTCCGGCGTCTTGTCCTGCCACTCGAGCAGGCGCGTTGGCTCCCGGAGTATCTCCGCAAACCACATCTGCCGTCCGAGCGCCTGGTGCTCGACGCTCAGCATGAGTCCCTCCCGTCGCCCCGGCTGGTCCTCGAGGCTCGCCGGCATCTCGGCCCGCGCCTTCTTCACGTCCTCCCGTTTCGTGCCGGGCGGCGTCTTCACGTACCACATCTCGGTCATCAGGATGTAGCCGATGGCCCGCTGCAGCTTGCCCTGCATTCGCAGCACGTACGTGTAGATGTCCTTCACCCGGTTCGGATTCACAGCGCCCAGCAGCTGGATGAGCGGCGAGTCCGGCACCCGACACGCCACCGCCTTCACCTGCGGCATCTTCGCGCCCGTCTTCCACTCGTCCGGCGTGCGCGCGCCGCGCGTCTCCACCTCGTGGGTAGCGAAGAGGTAGGC
>DASXWF010000139.1:0-18815 GCA_036503835.1 Polyangiaceae bacterium
GAGTCGAGGCTCGATTCGAACGAACGAATGACCTCCGGCGGCTCGGCTCGATCGCGGATACGGCGCTCGAGCGCGGCAGCAAAAGACTGGCTGCGCACCTGCACGGGATCGGACGCGATAGCGAGAGCAATCCCCACCAGAAGCCGCGCTGTTCCCTCGAGCGCGCCGAGGTGAGCTTCGATCTCGTCGCTCCAGGCGTGAAGCGGAGAGCTCGCCTCTCCCGCGCCGAGGAGCGCCTGCGCGTCGCCTCGCTTCACGCCGGGCGGTGCGCTCGCCCCCGTCACCACTCGCTCCACGTGCGCGAGCCCGAAGCTCGCGAGCGTCCGAGCGAGCACGAGAGTCACCTCTCCCTCTTCGAGTTCTGCGACGAACGCCGCGGCACGGGACTCTGCGACCAGCCGCGCAAAGACGGCCGGCGCGAGCTCGGCGTGCGCGGCGAGCTCGGCCGCGGCGAGGCGCGCCAGGTCCCGACTGCCGAAGAGCGCGCTCCACCACCACGCCCCGGCTCCTCCGAGCACCACGTCCCGCGCCAAACACGCGAGCAGCTCGGCCCGATCGGCGAACACCACGGCCTCGGCGCCGGCGGGAACCGCCCCGAGCGCCGGCCGCACCGCTCGCCGCAGCTTCTCTTCCACGGCGGCGAGCAACGCGGAGTGCCAGGCAGGGGGAGGGCGAATGGTGAGCTCGTCGAGCGCGAGAGCCCCCGGACGTGGATCGCGAAGCTCTCGAATGCACAGGATCGCCGACGGCGAGAGCCAGGGCGCCGGCAGCTCGACGTTCCCCAACATGCGCTCGAGGCGGAGCTTGGTGCTCACCGGATCGAAGTCCCGCGCACCGACGCGGACGCGCAGTCGTCTCACCGTCGTGGCATCGGAGCGCGCGAAGCTCAGCATCGGAAACTCCCGCCGTTCCCAGGCTCGCTACTTGTCCAGACGCTCGCGGATGTCCTCGAGAATGTTCTCGATCGGGAAATCCTTGCGTTCCTTGATCGAGGAGACAATCGGGAACGAGGCCGCCCCGAACTCCTTCGATTTCTTGTTCTCGACCATGATCGAGAGGGTCGCGGTCCGGCCGGCGTTCTCGACGCGGAGCAGCGTGACATCGAAACGCTCGGTGCGTCCCGCGACGACCGCGAGTCTCGAAGGGGCGACCTTCCAGCCCTCCGAGACCTCGAACATGAGGAGCGCTTCGCCCTCCGCCATGTCGGAAAGATCGATGCGGCCGCGCACCCGAAACTCCTTGAGGCTCGCCGGGATCACGAACGAGCCGTCCAGGAACTTTCCGGGTTCCGGGGCGTCGAAGACGATCGGAAGCTTCGTCTCTTCGTCCGGGGTCTCCCCGGGAGCGACCGGCAAGACCGGAACGATGAGCTCTATCGGTCCCTGGTTCAGTGCGGGGTTCCCCGTGCTCGCCAGCGCGAGCCGCACGATCAGCTTCGACTGGAGAAACTTGACCAGCTCGAGAGTCGAGCGTTCCGGAATGGTGACCCGCGCCTTGACCACGGTTCGGTAGCCGGGCTCCTCGGTCTTGGGCAGAGCAAGCCTGGTGATGACCTTGTCGTCCTCGTCCAGCGCTTGAACCGTGAGCGCCTCGCTCGTCTTTCCCTCCAGGAGCGCGCTCAACTGAACGTCGAATTCGGCGTCGAGATTCAAGCTGCTGACCACCAAGGGGAAGACGAGCGTCAGCGTCCCGGAGTTCACCACTTGCGAAGGGGTCGGGGCGGGCCTGAGCTCGAGCTTTCCTTCCGGAATGGCGTTCAGACGCGGATGAATCAATACGTGGCGCGAGTCCTGGCGATTGTCCTTGCGCACCACACTGACCTCGTACTTCTGGCCGGACTCCGACACCGTCAGGCGGGGGACCTTCACCAGGATCAGCCGATCGTGGCTGATCTCCTCGTAGTCGGTGACGGCGGTCACGCCAGCAATCCTGGGATCCAGGGACTTGAATCTCACCTCCCCCTCACCCTCGAGCCCGAGATTCAAGCCCACGATGCGCATCTCCTCTCCGACGCGGAGCGCGGGTCCGCACCACTGCAGGTCGAAGATCGTGGTGGCGCCGCCGGCGCCGGGAACGAGCACCTCGAGCTCCGTGACGCGCTTCTGGAGGTCGACGACGGCCGTGATCAGGCTCGAGATGTCCTGGGCGGTGATCAGGTCGCCTGGCTCGGGTTGTTTCATCAAATTGGCCATGTTTCGCTCTCCTGACTCGAGGCACGCGAGGCCGGTTCAAGCCTTCTTCGCGCTGCCGATCGCGTAGTTCGAAAAATCCCAGTGATTGGCGTCGTAGTGCGGATCGCCGACGTACGGCACGTCGCCTCGCACGAACACGAGGTACGGCTTCGCCGTGCTCCCCGACCCGCCGCGCCTCCCGTCCACCAGGTAGTGCCACACGAGCCGGCTCTTGCCGAGCGAGGTGGTGAGGTCGATCGGGGGAAACTCCGCCGCCATGCGCAGCAGCCAGCGTACGCGCGACGCTTCGACGTAGAGCGGCTCGCTGCGGGTCTTGATGCCGGAGAAGAACTTCTTGATGGTGAAGCCGTCCGTGCTCTGAAACGCGAGCGGCAGCACGCCGGCCGGCGGCAGGTAGTCGAAGTGGTCGGTCGCGACGAACCGCGCGCGCTCGGCGCTGGGCACCTCGGCGATCTCGTCCTGGAATTGTTCGAACATCGCCTCCTGCTCGGCCGCGCGCCGATCGCCGACGAACGGCTGCCAGCGGCCGGGCGTGCCGGGACGGACGACGCGCCGGCGAACCGCCCAGGTGTCGATGAAGCGCGTACCCCGTCCGCCGCTCGTTTCGGCGCTGACCCAATGAAGGACGGCGAGCGGCACCTCCCAGTCGCTCAAGCGCCCGTCGCGCAGCGCGTCGACGAGCCCATAACGGAGCGGTGGCACCCCGAACGGGTTCGCCGTGAACTCGGCGAAGGCGCTGTCGCCGCTGCCGAAGCAGCGATGGGCGACCCGGTTGCGCACTCGCGCTTCGTCCATTTCGGCCGGCGAAACGTCCAGCCGGATCAAGCGAAACTGGACGCCCTCGACGACCGACTTGTCGCCGCAGCAGACCGTGAGATTGCCGAGCCCGCTCGTCATGGCGCGCCCCTCGCGTCCTTCGGCAGGGGCGATCGTCAGGAGGTAGACGCCCCTGCCCGACGCGTACGCGGTGCCGCCCAGCGATTCTCCGCACACGCCGAAGCCGCCGTCGCTCGGGCGTTGCGCGAGGGCTGCTGGAGCCGAGCTCGCCGGCTCGAGCAACGAAACATCCACCGATTGATTGAGCTCGATCGCAAAACCCTCGCGGTTGATCGCCAACCCGGGCTCGACCGTCACGACCGGATCGGTGTCGGAGCTGCCGCCGATGACGCCGCTCACCTCCAGTCCGTAGGCGATACCGTCTCCCGTCGCGCGGCCGACCTGAGCGAGCTTTCTGAGCAGCGCGGTGCGCTCCGCGGTCATGTCCTCGGCGCTGAGCAGGCGCCCGTTGAAGAAGTGCGGAGCGCGGATCGCGTCCTTCTCGAGGTGCGAGTTCGAAAGTTTGATGCTCATCGAGGCCTCCCGCGGCGCTGCGGCAAGATTCTGAGCTGCGGCCGCCGGAGCTCGTACGCGTTCACTTGCATCATGAAGCCGAGCACGGCGAGCGCTTCCTCATCGAGCGGCGTCGAACTCTCCGTCACGCGAACGACGAAGTGCGTGGGCCGCTCGCCTCTCGGGCGAAAGCCCCGGAACGTGACGATCGGCGCCTTGACCGGAAAGGGCGCCTCCGGATCCAGGGGCGAAGCCGCCACGGTCACGTTGACGACCAGGTTTCGCGGATCGTGCTCTTCGATCCCCCGAAAGGTGAAGGCGACCTCTCCCCGTTCCAGGGTGGTGTCCTCGATGCCGCGGAGCTCGTTGTAGCCAATCTGCGCGTCACGCGGGATCGGATCGGGAATGGGTTTTCCAGGGATCCATCCGGCAGCCAGCACGAAGAAATCATCGAGACCTGCCGGGTGCCGGACGGCGTCTCCCACCCCGGTCCCCGCCGGACCCGTCGCACCCGTTGCCCCCGCGGGGCCGGTCGGTCCGGTCGCTCCGCGCTGTCCCGCAGGTGGCGTCGGCCCCGTCGGCCCCGTGGCCCCGGGCGGACCCGGAGGACCCGCGGGGCCCGTAGCGCCTGTGGTCCCCGTCGCTCCTGTCGGACCCGCGGCACCCGGCGTGCCCTCGCCTGTCGCGCCTGTCGCGCCTGTCGCGCCCGTCGGACCCGCAGCGCCCACGGCTCCCGTCGCTCCCGTCGGGCCGGTCGTCCCTGCGGCACCGCTGCCGCCCGTGGGTCCGGTGGGTCCGACGGCTCCCGTGGGACCGGCCGGGCCAGTCGGTCCCGTTGCGCCCGAGAGCGCGCGTCCGTCGAGCACCCACTCTTGCAGCATCCGCGCGGAGAGCAGCCAGGGCCGATTTTCCTCGTGGATCGCGACGCCCGCGAGCGGCTCGGGACCCGGTGTCGACGCGACCGACCAGTGATCTTCGCCGGGCAGCCGCACGAGCGGCACCGCGACCTCGGCGAGCAACACGGCGTCCGAGTCGGCGGGAGTTTGAGGCGCGAGCGCTCCGTGGCAACTGTGACCTTCACCCAAGAAGTTCGGACGCCAGCGCGGCCGGCACTCCGTCACCCAGATCCGGAAGGCTTCGCGCAAGTAGTCGCGGAGGTGTTCGACGTAAATCGTGTACGGAGCGACCGGCGAGTCATCGATCACGAAGTCACGCGGCGGGCTCCCCGAGTCCGGCTGAACCAGCGCGTTGCGGAGGCCCGCGATGAACTCCTCGAGCGGCACCGAGGCTCCCGGATCGATGCTCGGCTCGATGTGGTTCCGAAGCCACCGCACCACGTCGCGAATCGCGTCTTCCTCTGTCTGCTCGGGACGCTCGAGTCGGAGCTCGAGCAAAAAGTCGTCCGTCATGCGCGACGGCTTGACGGTGTCCGACTCGCTGCGACACGGCTCGCCGGGGATCGGCAAGAGGTCCGTCGCGCACTCGCGGTAGCTCAAGACGACGTAGAGCGTGAGCGTCGAGGGCCCGTTCGTCGGGAACCCCCGATCGACGAGCGCCTGCTGGTTCGCGCGCAACCAATCGTCGAGGGAGGCGCACTGGGCCGGCGTCACCCGGATCAGGCGCCCGCACGGGCTCACCGCCACGCCCGGCTCGACGAAGACTTCCGGCTTGCCGCCGTCGTTCACGCGCTTGCCGACGTGCAGGCCCCACGCCGTCCCGTACCCGATGAGGTCACGCACGCCCCAGCGGTCGCGCTCGGAGAGGTACGCGAACTCCTGGGTGAACTCGTCGACGCCCAGGATCATGCCGAACGTGTAGGAAACGTGTTTGGTCGGATCAGGGGGCGGGCCGGCGACGCTGGCGAGGGCTGAAAATCCACTGCTCATGGGCATTGCTCCTTCATCCGATCAAGCGGGCAGACGCTCCCGTCCGAGCACGCTCCGATCGCGGGCGTCCCCGGGCGCGTGCGCCGCCAAATATCCTTCGCTCAGGTACCCCGGGCCGAGCACGAACGGCGCCATCAGCTCGGGCGCCCGCCCGCCGAGATCGATCAGCGAGTCGAAGCCGAGGCGCGCTTCGCCGACGCGGAACATCGCGTAGTAGAAGCGCACGTCGAAGGCGGTGTGCGCCGGCTTTTCGAGCTCGATGATGCGCGCGGCCAGCTCGAGGCGCGCCGCGCGATCGCGATCGCGGTCCGCACCGAACGAGGTCGGCACGAGCACGCGAAAGCGATGCGCCGTCGCGCGCATCGGCAAGACGATGGTCTCGAACTGGTACCAATCTCGCAGCGCGGCTCCGACGCGCGGCAGCTCGGCCGGCAGCGCCACGCGCGAGAGCTCGGTGAAGCTCGTCAAGTACGCGGCGTTCAGCTCCGCCACGCCGGGGTAGCGGCTCGCCAAAAACTCGAGCCACGCGCGCGCGTCCGCCTCGCTCGCCGCAGGCACGAAACCGAGCGTCTCCAGGCTGAACCGCGACCAGGCCGCAGCCAGGGCGTCGCCGCTCGGAGCCCGGATCGGATACGCAGCCTGCCCGGCCTGGCCGGCCCCATTCATCGCCTCGCGATAGCGGCGATCGAGCTCCTGGGCGCCCTGCGCCGGGAGCCAGCGCCGCTCGGGGGCGACGAAGGCGATCCCCGCGCCGTCGCTCGTGTCACCGGAGAACACACCGGGAACGAAGCGCGCGCGGTAGCGCTCCACGACTCGCACGGCCGCTCGCCCCGGGTCCGGATCGGTGAAGATGCTCTCGTCCGCGCAGCGATCGAGCGCCAACCGCAGCGCCATCGTGAGACCCTGGATGGTTCCCCGGTATTGAAAGAAATCCATGGCGTGGCGGATGAAGAGCCGTCGGCGCTCGTCTTCCCACGCCGGATCGAGCGCGACGCCGAACCAGCCGGCGAGCCACTCGAGCGCGTCGCTGGGCGCGCTCCGCACGTCGAACAGGGTCTGCACCGCCGCGATCCGGTCCTCGATCCCCGTGAGCGTGCCTTCGGGATTTGCCAGAAAGCGCTCGAGAAATGAGGCCGAATCCGGCTCTTCCCGGTACGCCGCCGGCAGATACTGCTCGAGGTACGAGAAGCGCGGGTACCAGGCGCGCAGCGCGCGGAGGCGCGGCGTGACGCGCCCGTTGCCGGAGAGCTCGAGCCGCAGCTGGAGGTAACGCCCGCGCGCCCGCTGGAACAGGAGCTCGAAGCTCTCGAGATCGCCCACTGCCTCGCGCGAGAGATACGGCAACTCCGCGCCGAGCCCGCGCCGATACGGGAGCGGCTCGGGCAAGAAAGCGAGGTTCGCGAGCTCGCTCGGGTCGTTCGCCGCGCGGCTCAGCACCTGGACATTGGCCCCCTCCGGAATGCGCCCGTCGAGGACCAGCCGGTGCCAGACACAGTCCGGCTCCCGCCCGTCGAAGACCGGAGTCTCGAGCGCGCCGCGCTCCACGAAGCGCGGACGCTGTTGGCGCACGAGCGGGATGAACCCGCCCGGGTGATCGTAGAAGATCCCCGCTTCCGGCTCCGAGCACGGCGCTTGCGCCTTCTCGACCGGGCTCCGGCCGCTCGCGGCGACGAGCGCCTTGCCCGTGAAGAGCCGCATCGGAAAGTACTGTTCGATGGGCTCCAGCCTCAGACCGCCGTCCGTCACGCTCACGGCGAACGCCAGCGCCTGGTTCCCGTCCGAGGTCGCCACGTAGAGGCGCGGGCGCCCATCCTCCGCGTCGGCCTCGACGTACGCGAAGTCGTGAGGCACGAGCGGCGGCGAGAAGTCGACACCCGGAAAGAGCAAGCCGAGCTCGAGCTTCACCGGAGGTCCGAACGGCACGCCTCCGCGAAAGCACAGCACTCGGCCTCCCGAGCCTCGATCGAGCACGAGCACGGTGGCGTCCGGGAGCACCTCGATGCCGATCGCGCCGCCCGCTCCTTCCACGGGCACCGCTCCCACGTCGACTCCGAGCGGGAACGAACGCGCTTCGCTTTCCCGCATTCCGCCGCCGAGCGGCTGAAAGGCGTCGCGGCGCGCCGGCGCCCTCTCGGCCTGGCCGGCGCCGGCGACGCGAAACCGCGCGTCGAGGATCCAGTAGCGGCCGCGCTCGCGATCGAGCACGTAGACGCCGCCGTCGGGGGCCGGCGCCAGGTCGAACGGCGTCATTGCCAGCGACGCGTCCGACACCGGCCACTCGAAAACGACGGGAGCGCCGCCTGCATAGAGATCGAAGATCAAGAACCCGACCGGTTCCAGGCAGCCCACCACGAGGTAGTGATGCGTCGTGACGGCGACGCCCGCGAGTCGCGGCGGAGCCTTCGCGGCCACCTTCGCAGCCGGGCCGAAGCGCCCATCACCGGCAGGCGCGCGCGCCTCGGCCGGCACGGGCCAGAAGTCGCTGACGCTGCGCGTTCCCGTGCTCTTCACGCGAAGTGTGCGCTCGTCCTCCGCGATGCAGTACCAGTTGCCGTAGCGGTCGCGCGCGGCGCCGCGACGCTGTTCCAGACGCGGGGGTTGATCGGTCGCGCCCGCCACGAAGCGGAAGGTCAGCGCGCGCAGCGTCTGCTCCTGCGCGCGCTCGTCGTACTCGACGTCGCTGCGATCGACGCAGCGCTTCCAGTCGTCCTCGCCGAGCAGCAGATGGAAGCGCGTACCGTTGACGTCCATCGCGTCAGCAGCCCTCCGGAATGATCGGCACTGGCACGACCGGCGGTTGGCTCGTCCCGCCCCCTGTACCCGAGCCGCCGCCCCCGGTTCCGGAACCGGCCCCGCCGGTCCCGCTCGCCCCACGCAGATCGGCGATCGGCGTCGCGTCCCCGTTCGAGACCGAAATCCCCGCGAGCACCGGCAGCTCGAGCCCCACCATCGGGATCTGGTCGTATTCGTTGCCGTCGACGTCGGCGAGCAACGCCTGGCGCACGAAGGCGACGCCCGCGACACGATTCGCGACCGCGGCAAGCTCGAGTGCCACGACGGGCTTCCAGAGCGGCCAGCCCTTGTTACGGCGCACGGGATCGGCGCTCGCCGAGAGACGCACGAGCGGCGCGTCGAGAGGCGCGCCGGGCTCCGGACGCGGCGACAGGAAGGCTTCGATCGCGAGCTTCACCTTTTCGCGCACCACCGCGCTCGCGGTGCCGGCGACGAGATCGAGTCCGATCGACACCCAGATCGGTTGGAAATCCGGGCGCCGAACGAACACCTCGGTCGTCACGAGCCTGCGCGGATCGAGCCAGCACGCCACGGCATCGAGAAACGTGTCGGGACCGCCGGAATTCGGCGGATCGTCGTAGAGCGGCAGCACCATCACGGTCACGGCGCCCGGCGCGTTGCCGGGCCGATTGGGCGACAGCGCGGGGTGATAGGCGCTCAGCACGTCTACGCGCCCGACCGCGACGCCGGGCGTGCGCAGCGCGACCGCCTCGAAGTCCTGTTCGTTGACGAGCCGCTCGCGGTGCTGCAAAAAGCGCGGAATCTGGCGCTCCGCGGCCTGCGCCGTCTCGGGATCCGCCCCACCCCAGGTCGGCAGCGCGTTCGTGACCTTGATCGAAGCGGGCAGACCCGGACCGCTCGTGATCGCGCCCGGGCCGACGTTGCCGGCGCGCCCCGCGCCGTAGTCGTAGTCCGCGCGCACCACCGCCGCGGCGCGGGGGCGCGCGCCGCGCAGACCGTCACCGAAGCGGATCTGGCCGGCTTCCGCGTCGAGGGCGAAGACGTTCACCAGCGGGTTCGGAGCCGCCCGATTGCCGGGAGCCTTTCGCAAATCCGGGACGGGCACCTCCGGCCCGGCGGCGGCGAGATCGTCGACCTCCTGCCACGGCGGCCCGTCTCCGACGCGCAATACGACCGACCCGGGCAGCACGGGCTTGTGCGACAGGGTCGCGAGCTGGTCGGGCTCGCCCGTACCCGCCGGCAGCAGCTCTCCCCGCACGTGCGTTCGCTGGCTGGCGAAAACGCTGTTGATGCCGACCCAGAGCAGCGACGTCTGCGCCGGTGCCGAAGGCACGACGCGGATCCACGTGATGAGCCGTTCGCCTTCCTCGGTTCCCTCGAGTGAAGGCGGGAAATCCCGTGTTCCCGCCTCCAGCGGATCGAGATTGCTCCAGAGCTCGAGCTCCTCGCGCTTCCCCGGCAGCTTCAGCTCGACCACGGTCGGATCGAGCGGCACCTCGACGGACTTCAGGGTCTGATACTCCGCCTCCCGATCCTCGACGCGATCGGAGAGCTTGCCGAGCGGCGGAAGCTTCGGAATCTGGAACTTCAGGACCGCGAGGGCATTCGAGCCCTGCGGCGTGCTCGGGCCGAGACGCTTGCCGGACGAGTCGAGCGCCGGGACGATGCCGAGGCTCAGCGTGCGTCCGACCAGCGCCTCGCGCACGGCCGCGGGATCCTTGTCGCCCGGCCTGCGCAAGAGCGCGATCCAGAGCGAATGATCGGTCGACTCTTCGCCGAGGTTGAGGCGAGTGGTTCCGCGCGGCGAGAACAGGGTCGCTTCGTAGAGCTTGAGCTCGGCGGGCGGTGTCGCCTCGCGCAGCGCCGCGTAGAGCTGGTTGTAATAGGCGACCGTCTCGGCGTCGGCCGGAACCGGGCGCTTGTAGAAAGCCATGGCGTCGACGGGCAGCACGTCGAGGCCCGACTCCGTGCGGAACGGCACCTGGCCCGCTCGGAGCTCGATGTCGCGGTTCAGCGTGAAGGTCGCCGGCAGACCCGGCGCCAGCGAAAAGCTCACCAGGCCACGCGCCGAGGTTCCGGGCTGCAGCGCTACCCCGAGCAGCTGCAGGAACTTTCGGCGATTGCGCTCCGGGATCTGGTTCGCTCGGAAGAGCAGGCTCTCGGTGAGGAACGAGAAGACCTCGATCAGAGTGACGCCCGGATCGCTCTTGTTGAAGTTCGTCCACTCCGGGTTGTGCACCGGGACGCGGGCCAGCGCTTCGTCCAGGATCTGCTGGTACTTGCGGTCGTCGAGGACGGGGACGGTGAGCGGCATGATGTTCTCAGCCGGCGAGCTTCACGCCGAGGCTCAGGCGCCCGCCGGCCCCCGTCGCCACGAGCTGGTAGTGAATGGTCGCCGTCGCCGCGAGCGGATCCTGCGCGTCCGGCTCGACCGAGACCTCCGTCACGACGATGCGCGGCTCCCACTGGCCGAGCGCGCGCGTGATGCGCTCGCCGATGCGGTGGCGCGTGGCGACCGTGTTCGGCTCGAACAGGAAGCGCCGCACGCCCGCGCCGAAGCGCGGCAACATCAGGCGCTCGCGTTGCTCCGTCTCGAGGATCACGCGAATCGAATCGCGCACGCTTTGCTCGCCTGCCGACCAGGCCCAGCGCCCGTCTTCGCCGAGGCGCGGTGGAAACGCGATGCCACGACCGAGCACGTCGCCTTGATTCACGGGAAGACTCCCTTCTTTTTCCCGGCAAATCCCGGAATCGGAAAGCAGACGAACAAGAACGGCAGCCAGCGAAAGATCAGATCGAAGAGCGCGACCATGATGATGAGCAGGATCAGCGCGCAGAGGGTGATGATCGGCAGCGAGAACGCGCACATCATCCCGAGCGGCGACGCGCCGGCCCGGCAAGGTTTGCCCTCGGCTTCCGGCAGATCTTTGTGGAAGGGCCACGGCAGGACGGAGAGCACCAGATCGACGAAGCCGATCTTTCTGACGCGGTCGATGTGGCCGCAGAGCACGTCCGACACCATCATGAACGTCTTCTTGTCGAAGTTACGCAGGCCGGCCGGCGTGGGGTCGATCGGCAAGCCGATGCGGATCGGGCGCGCGGGAGCGTCGACGTCGAAGAAGCCCGCGAGCTGGAAAGGCTCGGTGGGTGCGCTCAGCGTCGCTGGATGGAGCTCGCCGCACTCGGGCTGCTCGTAGACGCAGCGCAACACGAACCAGCCGTCGCGCGGGTCGATTCCGGGGCGGGCATGGGCGCCCACGGCCGGCGGCGTTTCGGCTGACGGCGGCGGCAACGCCAGACTGATGAGCTCCGTCAGCTCATCGAGCGGGCGGAACCTCGACTCGTGGGCACCGGTGTCCGTCACGCCCAACAGCGGTTCGCTCATCATCGGATCGGCCACCACGAACAGGAAGTCCGGCCACTCCACTTTGGCGTTCGCCGCCTGACGGTTGTAGTTGCCGGTCACTTCCTCCAATTTCTGGCGATTCGTCGGCGTGTCGTCGTTCTTCGTTGCGACGACTCTCGCGAGAGCGTCGCGGAGCGATTCCGTGACGTCGGCGTCCGCGTACGGGAGCGAACCCGGGGTCCCGTCCTCGTTTTTGACGAGGCCGGTGAGGAGCTTTTCCTTCAGCCCGCTGAACTCCAAAGCATCGAGAGCGTCGAAAACAGCGCGCTCCGCCGCGCTGAGCTGCCCTTCGGGCGGCTCGCCCGCCGCCATCAGCGCATCGAAGACCGCCGGCAGGTACTTGCTCAGAAGATCCGCGAAATCGAGCAGGACATACCAGCTACCGACCTGAAGTTTCTCCCGGGCGTCCTTCGCGAGCCGCGCCCTGTCCTCTTCGACTTGCGCTCCGCCGTCGAGTCCGGCCGGAGCCCCCTGCTCGAGCTTCTTCTTGGCAATGTCGCTCGATCCGATCAAGCTCTTCCAGGGCGCGATCACCTGGGTGACGAAGAGCAAACGCCGCGGGTCGCTCGCGCGTTGCGCGGCTTCGGCCTCGCTGCTGTCCGCCCCCACCTGCTCCTGCGGCGCGCCGAGGTACGCCTCGCGCTTCGCGACCGGAACCGTCCCCGCCAGGATCCGGCGCCGGAACGAGGTCATGTCCTGGTACGCCACCGGAAACATCGGCAGCGGCTCTTCGCCCGGAGCGCGACCGCGCCCCGGCCGCTCGAGCTTGCGCCACGAGGGTCCGCTCGGCGTCGAGACGAAAGCGTGCTCGTCCCAGTCCGAGAGCTGGTCGAGCTTCATCTCGGGAAGGTCTTCCGTGAAAGCGCCCGTCCGCGGGAAGAGTCGCCGCATCACGAAGCTCACCCGCTCGTGCCGCCCCGGATCCAGCGTGCGATCGGGAAAACCCGGCAGCGCGCACACGAGACTCGACGCCACGAGGTAGTGGCGCTGCTGCGAGGGCTGATAGAGCTTGAGCTGATACTTCGGCGGTCGAGGCGGCGGGCCGAGCACCGGACTGCGCGCCTTTTGCAGGCGAAACCGCATGTAGTCGAGCACCCGGCGCGGCGGGCGCTCGAGGGCGATCGGAGCCTCGAGCTGTTTCGAGCCCTCCATCGGCTCGCGCCACGTCTCGTGACGCACGCGCAGTGCGGCGACGCCGTCCGGATCGCGCTCGAGCAGCGCCAGAAAATCATCCATGAAGGAGTCGGTCGCAAAACGCAGGATGGCCGGCCGCGCGAGGACCCCCGCGTCGTTACCCGCCTCCCGCCAGAGCGGAGACGGCTGAAGCCACTTCACGACGTGCGCCGCCATCCCGTCACCAGATGTTCCCCGCGCCCGGCGTGTAGGACGCGCCGATCACGCAGTTGGCGATCACGGTGTCGGCCTGCACGACCCCGCTGAACTTCGACATACCCGCGTCGACCGTCACCATGCCGGCCGAGATCGCGACCTGACTCGCGTTGACGGTGGCCTTGGCCGAGGTCGTCACGGTGATGCCGGCCGACTCGAGCTTCACCGAGTTGCCGTTGCTGTCCTCGATCTCGACCGCGCCCGGACCGTCCTTGAGCGTGAGCTTCTGGCCGCCGGGCGTCTCGAGCACGAGCTTTTCCTGCCCGTCCTGATCGTCGAGCGTGATCTTCACGCCGTTCCGGGAGCGGAGGACCTTCTTGTAGTTGTTGCCGGAACCATCCATCGCCTCCGGCGGGCTGTCGCTACCGTTCCACAAGGCGCCGACGACGAACGGCCGCCGCGGATCTCCGCCCTCGAAGCCCACGAGCACTTCGTCGTTCTGATCCGGGACGAACCAGCTTCCGCGGTTGTTGCCGCCCATCAGCGTGCTCAGGCGCGCCCAGGCTTCGTACCGGCCGCTGCCCGTGTCCGGAGCCCAGGGCAGCGTGATCTTCACCCTGCCCTGGTTGTCGGGATCCTTGATGTCGCTCACGAGCGCGGGGTAGAGGCCGTACAGGCGGCCGCCGAGCCCGAACGGCACGCGCTCGTCGAGCACGCAAGCGAGCAGCGTGTCAGGCGCCACGGGTGAGCTCCTGTCCCTCGAACGTCATGCCGCGGCTCCGATCCCGGGGCGCTCGGCCACGAACTCCGTGCGCAGGCCGCGCCCGCCCTCGAACGTGTGCCGCACCTCCACCAGGTAGTAGTTCCCGGAGAACAGCGGTCCCGCCGCGCGAATGTCGATCTTGGCCCCGACACGCAAGCGCGCGTCGGCCTGAGCTACGCCGCGCGCGACCACGAAGCGCCGCGCCCCGGCGCGAAAGTAGCTCTCGGCGCGCGCCCGCGCCTCGGACTGCGAGAGCGGCACGGTGTGCACGAGCGCTTCCTTGCGCTCTCCGAAATTGGCGGAGCGCAGGATGCTCGCGCCGCTCGTGTCGCCGCCGAGCTCGCTCTGCACGGCGCTGTCGCTCGCGTCCTCCGTGAGCCCCGACTTGCCGGCGACATCCCAGCCGCTCACCGTGACGGAGCTCCGCTGCCCCGCGAGGTCCGCGCGAACGTCGAGCTCTTGCAGCTCGTTGTGCATGCCGAGCGTCACCGTCGTCGTCCCGCGATCGCTGCGTTTCTTCGCGTGCAGGGTCGTGCCCTCGACCCAGAGCTCGGCGTCCACCGCCCGCGCCCGCTCCCGCAAAAACCCGAGATCGCTCTGGTTGAGCTGCGCGAGCACCTTGTACGTCGGCCCGTCGACGCTCACGTCCGCGCTGAGCCCGTGCTGTCCCGCGATCTGCCGGATCACGTCGGCGTCGCCCACGTCGCTGAACGTCACCGTGCGGCGCGTCATGCGCAGATCCTGAAACCGATCCTCCGCGAACGCCGTGATCGAAGGCGGCGCTCCTCCGTCGGGAAAGTGCGCTTCGAGCGCGCTGATGCGTCCGTCGAAGATCGAATCGTCGCCGAACTTGACCTCGAACGCCTTGCCGAAATCGAGGCTTCTGCGATCGAAGTAGAGGAAGTCCGCGCCGTGGTTGCCGTCCTTCGGCCCGAGGTTGCCGAACGTGGCTTCGCACGCGTAGAGCCCCTGCACGTTCTCCGTGATGGCGAGCGACAAGAGGCCTCCCGCGAGCGTGGCGTCGTCCTGACCGCCGACGCGAAAGCTCGGGCGCGAGATGCGGAGCAGGGTGTCGGTGGAAGCGTCCGGCATGGCTCAGTACGCTCTCAGGCGCGCGCGCCGTTCGGCGAGGGCGCCGAGCACGCGCGCCAGCTCTTTTTCGAGGCGCGGCCGCGGCAAGCCGGCGCTCTCCCGTGCGGCGCCGTCCTCCGCGTCGTCCGGTTTCGGCGTCGCGACCGGCGCCGGCTGAATGTCCATCTGTTCGATCACGATCGGCATGCGTGCCCTCCTCTCACCCATCCCCGAACAAGCGCGAGCCGACGGCCGGAAGCGGCGGCGGACTCAAGTCGATGAACGCGCCCGCCCGGAGCTGCCGGGGGTTCTCGATGCCGTTCGCCACCGCGATCTTCTGCCAGTCGCCTTGCTTCCCCTCCGCTCCCGCCAGCGACTGCAACGACGCGCCCTGCGGAGCCTGGGTGAGCGGCTTCGTTCCGGGAGGCGCGCCGCCCGCCCCCGCCCCGCCGGCGGCCGCACCGGCTCCGGGAGGAACGCCTTGCGTCGGGCGAAACACGAACTCCGTGATCTTTTGCTGCGTGAGCGCGAACGAAACCGCGGCGCGGAGCGGCTTGCCCTCCGGAGAGAAGAACTCGAGCGACTCCTCCAGCGACTCCATGATCCCGTCGAACTGAAAGGACCCCCAGACGAAGCGCACGCCGGGCGGCACGAACTTGTCGCCTTCCTTCGCCGGCGTGATGAAGTACGCGACCTTCTTCGTGAGCTTTCGCACGTCGTCCACGGCGCTCGGCTCACCCTGCTGGGCGCCCACGTCGAACCAGAGCTGGACCGCGAGCTTCGTGGTTCCGGCGCCCACGAACTGCCGCGCCGGAGTGCCGCGCTGATCGCCGGAGCCCGACGGTGTCGCGACCTGGTTCGCGAAGCTCACCTTGAGCGTCTCGGGGTTGAATTGGACCTTAGCCCAATTCGACTCGTCCACCTCGTTCTCGAAGTTGGCGTCGAGCTTGCGGAGCTCCGCCTTGGCGAGCTGAACGGTCATACCGTCTCGCCCCCCTTCTTCTTCAGGTGCAGCGACTCGTACGCGAGCTGAAGCTCTTCGACCGCGACCATGCCGTCTCGCGCGTTGAGCGGCGGCGCCTTCAGCTTGATCGGCACGCAGCGCGACAGGACGAAGCGCGCCTGGGTGTCGCTGCCGTTCGGAGCGAGCAGCACCACCTCGGCGTCGGCGCGCAGGCCCGGATTCTTCAGCACGGCGGCGACCCACTCCCACAGATCGAAGCTCTCGGTCATGCCGCGCTTGAGCGTGAGCTGGCCGAAATTCATGGGCCCCGTGAGCCGGTGCTGGCGGCCGTTGTTGCCGCCCTCCCGAATCGTCTTCACGTCCATGGTCATTTCCAGGCCGTCACACTCGGCGAACGACGCGTTGCAGACGCGTGGCGCCACGTCCGGCACGTTGATCTCGACGGCGAAGTTGAAGGCCGTGAACGGATGCTTGGTCGTGTCGTTCGCGGGGTCGGCCATCAGCGTTCCTCCGTCACGCGGCTCCGTTCGGCGGTCTGCACCAGACGCACGGTGAGAAAGGTGAGCGGCAGCGAGGGCGCCACCTTCAGATCGACGAAGAAGCGGCCACGCTCGGCGCTGTCCGGCGTATTGAGCGACGGCCCTGCGACGACCTGAAATGCACGCTCGGGAGAAGCGCCGGCGAACGCGCCGCGCTCGTACAAGCCGCCCAGCAGCGCTTCGAAGCCGCGCTCTACCAGGCGCCGGAAGGTCGGGTCGTTGGGCTCGAACACGTAGCGCTGGCCGAGCCGCAGCGCGGCGCGCCGCAGCAAGCTGAGGAGCCGGCGCACGTTGATGGGAATCAGATCTTCGTCTTCGCTCAGGGTGTCGGCGGAGAGCGCCAAAAACCCGCGCGGCTCGCGGCGGAACGCGTTGACGCCCGCGGCGTAGAGCGTCTGCAGCGCGTTCGGATCGCTCTGCCGGACGAGCGCCACCACTCCGTTCAGCGATTCGTTGGCCGGCGCGACCCAGGCACCGCGCGCGAGGCTGCGCCGCGCGAGGATGCCCGCTGCGGCTCCGCTCGGCGGGCTCGAGCGGAGCTCGCCGGGACGGCTCTCTTCGCGCCCGACCAACCAGGGGTAGTGAACGGCGCCGAACGACAGCGCGCTCGTCTCACCGAATCCGATCGGGGCGACCGCCGCGGCTCCGTCCGGCGACGCCGAGCGCAAACGCTCTGCGTGGCCGGCGGCTTCGTGCTCCAGGTAGTGCTCCGGCGTCGCGAGAACGGCGAACAGATCGCCACGGGCCGCGCACAGCCGGAGCAGCGCGCGATCGACCGCGAGGAGCGTATCCGGCCGATACGCTTCGACGGCAACGAGCTTCTGAGTCGCGGGAGGCAGCACGCGCACGAGGTGCCCCGCGGACCAGGGTCCGAACCAGCCGCGCACCTTCGCGCGAACTCGGTAGTAGTAATCGCCGGGCACGCGACCGAGGTAGTCGAAGCGCTCGGCCGGTCCCACGTACACCGCCGCAGCGTCGGAGTAGTCGGCGCGAAGCGCTTCTTCGAGCGTGTATTCCGCATCCGGGAGGTGACTCCATGCGACGGAGTAACCGCCGGTGCCGTCGGCCTGGTCCGGTGCCTCGAGGAAGGGCGCGCCCGGAGGGTCGAACTCGCGCGCCACGAAAATCCCGTCGCGCGGGCAGGACGTCGAGCAGTAGTCGGCCGGGCGCGGGGCTTCGGGCTCGGGGGCCGCGGGCGCTTCGGCTCGGGCCGGCAGCGACGGAGCCCAGCCACGCGACAGCGCGTCCGGAACGGCGACGATCGTCGCCTCTTCGATCCCGAGCACGGCGTGAATGCCCCGGAGCCGGCGTGGGACGGGCGCCTGATAGCGAAGGTAGTCGGCCCGTGCCAAGAGCCCTGCCAGCGTGGCGTCGGAGAGCCCAGCATCCAGAAACAGATCGACGTCGAAGCGGGCCAGCCCGTCACGCTCGAGCGCGTCGAAAGCCTCGGCTCCACTCGCTGCCCACTCCGTCACCAGCGGGCCCAAGCCGAGCGGTAAGAAGAAGCCCGAGGACTCGCCGGTGCCGGCGAGTGGAATGCGCGGATCCGCCGCCTGGGCGCGCAACCCGGCGTGAACGTCCGCGCCTTCGCGTGCTGGACGGCGGGGATCGCCGGCATCG
The DNA here is from genome assembly GCA_036503835.1 of Polyangiaceae bacterium. Taxonomy (GTDB): domain Bacteria; phylum Myxococcota_A; class Polyangia; order Polyangiales; family Polyangiaceae; genus PMG-095. The sequence goes on from DASXWF010000139.1 coordinate 17,854, forward strand.
ACGGCCAGCGCATCGTCGCCGGCGAAGAGCTGCTCGTCGGTGGGCAGCGCAGCGAAGTAACGCGGGTGCGCCGGGCAGAATCCGAGCCCGGACAGGCGTGTCGGTTGTCCGCCGCCGCGGCGCCACCACAGGTCCAGGGTGAGCCGCTCGCAGGCCGTCACGTCCAGCTCGGAAAGGTCGAGAGGCGGCTCGATGCGCGCGGGTGCTCCCGCCGCGCTCGTGTCGAACCACACCGGGGAGGCCGTCACTTCCACGGCGCCGCCGCGAGCCGGCGCGTCCACCACGCTGCCGGAGCCGGCGCCGACCTCCGGCGGCTGCTCGATTCGAAGGTAAGCCACGCGACTGTCGCGCACGAGCGCTCCCGAGTAGGGCAAGCGGAAGCTGATGCGCACGAGATCGCCCGGAAGGACGCGGTCGCCCCCGCCCGTGGAAAGCACGAGCGAGCGAAACCCCCTGTCGCTCCGATGCAGGACGACGCTCTTCGACTCGAGCGACGCCCCCACGCTCAGCGCGTCCGACCAGCTTCCTTCCGAACGGGCCTCTACGAACGCATCGCGAAGCTCCTTGCCGTCGGGCGCACAATGCTGGACGCCCGCGAGCCGAAATCGATTGACGCGTGCGAACGCGCCGGCGCCGAGCTCGTTCGGGCGCCGCGCGACCCGCACCACCCAGCAGCGCACACCGCCGTTCCGGAAGAACGCGCGCACGCACGGCGCGAGGTTCGCGGACACGAGCTCGCCCCGCTCGGCGTCCCAGGCGATCCGCGCGTCTTCGCCGAAAATGGCGTGAAAGTCCGCGATATCCTCGACGGCGACGGGCACGTCGATCGGCCCCGAAGCGGCGAACCCGACGAACGCCGCCACGTCCATGCGCGGCAGCGCTTCGGCCACGGCGGGCGTTACCGCTTCGAAGCGCACGCCCGGCAGGCGCCGCCGCGCAGCGCTCCGTCGGCGTTCGCTGGT
>DASXWF010000140.1:0-4590 GCA_036503835.1 Polyangiaceae bacterium
GCATCATCCAGGGGTCGAAGCGCGCGCCCTGGACCAGGTGGTAGCGGACGAACGGACCGACTCCGATGCTCGTGGCGCTGCAATCCGGGCAGCGCTTCGCGGGGTAGTAAGCGAATTCCCCGAACACGCCGAGGGTCACGCTACGGCTGATGCCGAATCCGAGGTCGAGCACCGTGTTCAGTCCGAGCCCGAGCGTCGTCGCGTTGGTGCCGCTCTTCAGCTGGCCGAATTGAGTGGCGAACGAGGCGCCCGCGCCGAGCACGAAATGGCCCCCGAGTTTGTCCGGAGCCTCGGGGATGAGGGGCGGCTGCGGGTCCTCGCCTTCGAGCGCCGGCGGGGGCGGGGGTGGGGGGGGCGCCTCCGGTGCGGCGGCGCGCGCCGCCTGGGTGCCGAAAAGCACGAGCGGGAGCAGGAGCGCGAGCGGCCGGACGAACATGGCCGGGCTTCTTAGCCTCGAAGGGCGCGGGCACGCAACTCGAGCCGGGGTCGGCCCGAACCTTCGATCGTGCTCGACACCGATCGCTCCCGCGACGCGTCCGCCGTGACCGTCGAAATTCCGCGCTGCCGGCGCCCCGGGGCCTGGCTGCTCGAGGTGGAGGGGCCCGACATTTCGCTGGTGGTCGAGCTCGAACGGGGGCGGGCGCTCGTGCTCGGGAGCGGCCCGCGTTCGGACGTGCGGCTCGGCGACCGGGCGGTCAGCGCGCGGCACTGCAGCGTCTTGGTGGGAGAGGCGGGGGTGGAGGTCGAGGACCTCGGCTCGCGGAACGGGGTCTACTTCGGGGCTGCGCGGCTCGGCCGCGCGCTGCTCGCGGAGGCGGGCGCCGGTTTCGTGCTCGGACGCACGACGGTCACGCTGCGCTCGAAGGACGACGGGGAGCGAGCGTTCGAGGCGCCGCGCATCCCGGGGCTGATCGGCTCGTCGGCGCCGATGCTGCGGGTCGCGGAGGAAGTGGTGCGCCACGCGCGCTCGCGCGCGAGCGTGCTCGTGCAGGGAGAGTCGGGGACCGGCAAGGACGTCGTGGCGCGCGCCCTGCACACGCTGAGCGGCCGGACGGGCGAGTACGTGCCCCTGAACGTGGGCGCGTTTCCGGACGCTCTCTGCGATTCCGAGCTCTTCGGCCACCGCCGCGGCGCGTACACGGGCGCCGTGACGAGCCGCGCCGGCGCCTTCGAGGCGGCGCACAAAGGCACGTTGTTCCTCGACGAGGTCGCGGAGCTCTCGGCAGCCGCGCAGGTGAAGCTGCTGCGCGTCGTGGAAGACGGCGCGGTGCGGCCGATCGGCGCCTCCCAGGCGGTCCAGGTCGACGTACGCGTCGTCTCGGCGAGCTGGGCGTCGCTCGGCGAGCGCGTGCGCGAGCAGCGCTTCCGCTCCGATCTATTTCATCGTCTCGCGACGGTCACGATCACCCTGCCGCCGCTGCGCAAGCGGAAGAGCGACATCCCGTTGCTCGCTCGCGTGCTGCTCGGACGGCTCGCGGCCGATGTCGGCGAGCGCGAGCTCAGCGCGGCGGCGCTCGAACGGCTGCTCGAGTATTCGTGGCCGGGCAACGTCCGCGAGCTTTCCGCCGTGCTCTACCGCGCGGCCATGCTCGCGAACGGCCTGCAGATCCTCGGCTGCCACATCGAGCTGCCGGACGCTGGAACGCCCCGTCCCGCAGGGCCGCGACGGGGCGCAGCGTGTGCGCGCGACCTGCTCGCCGAGCACGGCGGCAACGTGAGCGCCGCGGCGCGCGCCGCCGGCGTTCCGCGCAGTACGTTCCGTTCGTGGCTGGAGCGCAGCCGCGGCGATCAGAACCGGCCGCCGAGCGAGAGCCCTGCCGAATCGGGAGCGACCCAGGGCGTCACCGCGTAGCTGGGGCGGCCGTCGCGCTTCGGCTTCTCCGCGGCTTGGGAGGTCTTCGGAGCGGTCGTGAAGTAGAGCACGACGGTGGTGACCGCCATGACTCCAGCCCCGACTCCGGAGGCGATGGCGATGGTCTTGAAGGTGTCGCCCTGATCCTTCGAATCGACGTGCTGCTGGCACGCGTCCTCGTACTTGAGCGCGCGCGCCTCGACGTCGCCCATGTAGCCAGCGTTCATCAGGACTTCGCGAGGATCCGTGCACACGCCCTGGGACGGAATCATGTCGACGAGCGTCGCGTCCTTGATCTGCTGGGCGGTGTCGTCGGCGTCGCCGTAGCTGAGGGTCGCCGCGACCGCGAAACCGCCGGCACCCAGCCCGAGCAGCAGCGTCGCGCTCCCGGAGATCACCCCCGCGGGGCTCGTGAGCAGCCAGTGCAGGAACGGATCGCGCTTGCCCGTGGCAGCGGGCGCCTGCTCGGTCGGATCGGTTCCGGGGGCCGTCGCATCTTGGGGTGGTTTGGCGGCGGTGGCCGTCGCGGCGACCGCGGGGGAGGGTGGCTCCGCCGCGAACGCGAGCTTCAGCTCCTTCGTGTCCCCCGCCTTGAGCGAGAGGGTCTGCTTCGTGGTCCGATCGCCCTTCTTTGCTTCGAAGCTGTGCGTACCGGGATCCACGTACAGGGGGCCGGGCAGCGGCGCGGTGCCTTCGCTCGCGCCGTCGACCAGGATGTCGGAGCCCTGCTCGGCGTTCACGCTGACTTCGCCGATGGCCGCCTTCGCGGTGGCGAGGCCCGCCTGGGCGGCATCCCGTTCGGCCGGGGAGGCGTCGGTGGCTTCGCGAAGGTAGGCCGCGAAATGTTTCGCCGCGTCGCGTTCGTGCGCCGAGCGCAGCTCGCTCTGCGCGAGATTCAAGAGCACGGCGGGGTGCTTCTTCAGCGCGTAGGCCTGAAGGAATGCAGCGCGGGCTTTCTCGTACTGGCGCTGATCGAAGTAGGTGACGCCTTCCTTGAAGCGCTCGCGCGCGGCGGCGGTCATCGTCGCGTCGTCGTCGGCGTGAGCCCGAGCGGGAGCCAACGACAAACCAGCGACGAAAGCCGAGGCACAGAGCCACCGAGCAAGGGAAGAACGGGGAGACACCGCCCACGACAGTAGGCGACTCCCCGGCCCCTTCGCTAGGGGGCGGCTCGAACAAAGGTGGGTCTATGTCAGGAGGACAGGGCGCGGCTCTGCCCGGAGCCCCTCGGGAGGCCTAGAACGGGGTGTCGCGCACGATGACGCCCTTGGATGCCGGTCGGGGCGAGGCCGGCTTGGACGGCGCAGGACCGGACTTGGGCGCCGCCGCGGCGGGAGGCTTCGACGCCTTGCCGCGCGCGGCTTGCGTCGATTCGGCAGCGGCGAGCGGTTCGGGATCGGAGGGCGTTGCCGGCGCGGCCGTGGTGTCCGAGTCGGGCGGCGGAACGGGCGGCAGGGCAGCGACCGTAGCCGGTTCTGCGGCGGCGGTTGCCGGGAGTTCGGCGGTCGCTGCAGTCGCGCTGATCGCAGCGGCGGGATCCGGCGTCGCAGGCTTGCCGGCTGGCGAGCGCTCGGCCACCCGCTCGGGCGGTGCAGCGGGCGCTCGGGTCAGCGCGAAGCCGGCGGCGCCCAGTCCCGCCAAGAGCAGGGCTCCGAGCACGAGCCAGACCAAGGTGTTGCTGCTCTTGCCCGCCGCCTTCTTGAAGTCCTCGGGCGGAGGAGGAGGCAGTCCCAGATCCTCGACCCGCATCCGCACGATCGTCTGCGCGCGTCGCGAGCGGTGGCGAGCGTCGAGCTCGGCCTGCGCCTGCGCTTCCGCGGCCTTCACGTCCTCGTTCAGCACGATGGCGGGAGCGCCCTGATCCTTCGGCACGTAGGTCTGGCCGATCCCGCTCGGCTTGGACGGCGGGGGGAGCTCCTCGACTTCGACGGACATGGGTTCGTTCGGGTCGGCAGGCAGCTCCTCAACGTCCACTTGGAGCGATTCGAGCGGCTCCGGAGGCAGCTCCTCGACCTCGATCGGGGTCGGCGGCTCCTCGAGGCTTTGCGTGTAGACGGGCGGCGCAGGGTTGGTGGGCGCCTCCCAGTCGAGGTCGTCCGGCGCCGCAGCGCTCGGCTTCAGCGGGATCATCGGCTGGGTGCCCATCGGCCCGCGCGGGGCGGCGGGTGCGCTTCCGGCGGCCCCGACCGCAACGGTCACGGCCGGTTTCAAAGCTGTGGAGGATCCGGAGCCAGCGCCCGGCCGGGGCACGGCGACCGGTGAGGGTGCAGCGCGAGGGACGGTCGGGGGATCGGCCTCCCAGCTCGGGCGGAAACGCTCGGAAAGGCGGTCCGCCTCCTCCATGCTCAGAGCACCCGGGGCAGGACGACCAGCGTCGCGTTCGGCCATGGAGCCATGTCCAAGGTACCATCCGGGGCCAGGTTGGCGCAACGCACGCTCTTCCCGCCCCAGCTCCCCGCCTTGCGCAGGACCGGCGCGCTCCTCGCCGCCTGTCTCGCCTTGGCGTGCGGAAAGCAATCCGAACCCGCCGCCGCGGATGCCGGCGCGGTGCCCGTTTCTTCCGTTTTGCCGCAGCGCGCCGAGGTAGTCGCCGAAGCCGACGCGCTCGCGGTCGAGGCCGCGCGGCGCGGAGGTGCCCCGGCGGTCAGCTCGCTCGTCCGCGCGGCGACGCTGCGCGAGCGCATGTACCGGCTCGAGCATCGCGAAGCCGACGCGCTCGAGGCCGTCGAGCTCTGGGG
>DASXWF010000141.1:0-2042 GCA_036503835.1 Polyangiaceae bacterium
GCGCGCGCGACCTGCAACGACAGCGCCTGCGAGTGCGACGAGGACGAGTCGCTTTGTTTCGGCCGTTGTGTCGACACGCTGACGAACCTCGATCACTGCGGAGACTGCGGCGTGGAGTGTCCGCCGCGCGCGGATTGCGACGATGGGCAATGCCGCTGTCCCGGCGAGGAGACGATCTGCGGCGACGAGTGCGTCGATATCCAGACGGACGACGCCCACTGCGGATCGTGCGAAGAGGTGTGCGTTACCGGCGCCTTGTGCAACGACGGCGACTGCGAGTGCCCGGAAGGCGAGACCGAGTGCGCGGACGGCTGTGTCGACACGGACGTGAGCGAGGAACACTGCGGAGAATGCGGCACGACCTGCACCGGCGGGACGTGCACGGACGGAATGTGCGTGTGTCCGACCGACTACACGAACTGCGGCGGCGTGTGCGTGGACTTGAAGACGACCAAGGACCATTGCGGGAGCTGCGAGGTCGCCTGTCCGAACGACGAGATCTGCGTCCCCACCGACGGCGACCCGGAGGGCGAGCCGCCCGGCGAATGCGTCTGTCCCGAGCCCAAGGTCGACTGCGACGGCATCTGCACCGATCTCGCCACCGACGCGCAGAATTGCGGCGCGTGCGGGAGCGCTTGCGAGAACAACAAGATTTGCGTCCCCACGGACGGCGAACCCGTGAACGAGCCGGCCGGCGAGTGCGTCTGCCCGCCGAACACCGAGGACTGCGGCGATACCTGCGCGGATCTCTCGAACGACGAGCAGCACTGCGGGGATTGCGAAGTCGAGTGCGAGAACAACCTGAGCTGCCTGGACTCGCTCTGCGGCTGCCCGGACGGGCTCACCGAGTGCAGCGAACGCTGCGTCGATACCGAGGACGACGTCGAGAACTGCGGCCGTTGCGGGAACGAGTGCCCGGACGACTTCTTCTGCTCCGGCGGCGATTGCCTGCGCTCGCCCTGCGATCAGATCTGCAACAATCCGACGCCCGTCGAGAACGTCGAGGACGGTTTCCGTATCGAGCCCCTCGGCGTCAACGCGGGCTGTTACGAGGTCGAAGGTTACAATCCGACGGCCACCGATCGGCGCGTGGTTTGCTGGGAATTTACCGGCAATCGCATGCTGCGCGTGAACGGCGAGCAGCATCCCTGCCTCACCGGCGACGGCTCACCGCTGGATGAGCCGCGCGCGGGCGGGTACTGCATCCAGGTGACCGCGGGCGGCGCGAGCTTCGCGGGCATCCTGCTACCGACACGCTGAAGTCGGCGCGCTCCCGGACCAAGCCCGGTCGATCGGATACCGCAGCTTACCGCCGAGACTCAGAGCTTGTTGGCCGCGACGTTCGCGAGCTCGCTGCGCTCGCCCTTGCTGAGCACGAGGTGGCCGACCATGGCTTCGCCGCGCAGGCGATCGGAGCAGACGCTGAGGCCGTTCGAGGAAGCATCGACGTAGGGGTTGTCGATCTGGAACGGATCGCCCGTGAGGACGATCTTCGTGCCTTCTCCGCAGCGCGTGATCACGGTCTTCACCTCGTGCGGGGTCAGGTTCTGCGCCTCGTCGACGATGACGAATTGTTGCGGCAGGCTGCGGCCGCGGATGTACGTGAGCGGCTCCACCTGGAGCTGGCCGCTCGCGAACAGCTCCTCGTAGCCGCGCGCGCCGCGGCGCTTGCTGCCACCTGCGACCAGCAGAAACTCGAGGTTGTCGTAGACCGGCTGCATCCAGGGGTTCAGCTTCTGGTCGAGATCGCCCGGCAGGTAGCCGATGTCGCGACCGAGCGGCATGACGGGCCGGCTCACGAGGAGTCGAGCGAAGGCACCCTCCTCGATCGTGCGCTTCACGCCCGCGGCCAGGGCGAGCAGGGTCTTTCCCGTTCCGGCCTTGCCGATCAGGGTGACGAGCGAGACCGAGTCGTCCAGCAGCAGATCGAGCGCGAAGGCCTGCTCGCGGTTGCGCGCCTTGATGCCGACGACGGGCTCGCGCGGGGTTTTCAAGGCGCGGATTTCGCCCTTGTCCGCGTGGTAGCGACCGAGCGCGGTGCG
>DASXWF010000142.1:0-3250 GCA_036503835.1 Polyangiaceae bacterium
AGGCCGAGGTCGAGGGCGTCGCGGGCGTCTGGAAGAACCTGACCGACAACGTGAACTCGATGGCCTCGAACCTCACGGGGCAGGTGCGAAACATCGCCGAGGTCGCGACCGCCGTCGCGCGCGGCGACCTGTCCCGCAAGATCACCGTCGACGTGCGCGGCGAGATCCTCCAACTCAAGAACACCATCAACACGATGGTCGATCAGCTGAACGCCTTCGCCTCGGAAGTGAGCCGCGTCGCGCGCGAGGTCGGCACGGACGGCAAGCTCGGCGGGCAGGCGCAGGTGCCCGGCGTCGCAGGCGTGTGGAAGGATCTCACCGACAACGTGAACTCGATGGCCTCGAACCTGACCGGCCAGGTGCGAAACATCGCGGACGTGGCGACGGCCATCGCGCGCGGCGACCTGTCCCGCAAGATCACCGTCGACGTGAAGGGCAAGATCCTCGAGCTCAAGAACACGCTCAACACCATGGTCGATCAGCTGAACGCGTTCGCCTCCGAGGTGAGCCGCGTCGCGCGCGAGGTCGGTACCGAAGGCAAGCTCGGCGGGCAGGCCCAGGTGCCGGGCGTGGGCGGGACCTGGAAAGATCTCACGGACAACGTGAACTCGATGGCCTCGAACCTGACCAATCAGGTGCGAAACATCGCGGAGGTCACGATCGCCGTCGCGAACGGCGACCTTTCCCGAAAGATCACGGTCGACGTGCGCGGCGAGATCCTGCAGCTCAAGGAGGCCATCAACACGATGGTCGAGCAGCTTCGCTCGTTCGCGAGCGAGGTGACGCGCGTCGCGCGCGAGGTCGGCACCGAGGGGCGGCTCGGCGTGCAGGCCGTGGTGCCGGGCGTCGCGGGCACCTGGAAGGATCTCACCGATTCCGTGAACGCCATGGGGACGAACCTCACCGCGCAGGTCCGGAACATCGCCGAGGTGACGACGGCCGTCGCGCGCGGCGACCTCTCGCGAAAAATCACCGTCGACGTGAAGGGCGAGATCCTCGAGCTCAAGAACACCATCAACACGATGGTCGACCAGCTGCGCGCCTTCGCGAGCGAGGTGACGCGCGTCGCGCGCGAGGTCGGCACCGAGGGCAAGCTCGGCGGACAGGCCGACGTGCCGGGCGTCGCGGGCACCTGGAAGGATCTCACCGACTCGGTGAACGTGATGGCCGCGAACCTGACCAATCAGGTGCGCGGCATCGTGAAGGTCGTGACGGCCGTCGCCGACGGGAACCTGCGCCAGAAGCTGACGGTGGAAGCCAAGGGCGAGGTCGCGGCGCTCGCGGAGACCATCAACAACATGACGGACACGCTCGCCACCTTCGCGGAGCAGGTGACGAACGTCGCGCGCGAGGTCGGCGTGGAAGGACGCCTCGGAGGTCAGGCCAACGTGCCGGGCGCCGCAGGCACCTGGAAGGATCTCACCGGCAACGTGAACCTGCTCGCGGCGAACCTGACGACGCAGGTGCGCGCGATCGCCGAGGTCGCGACGGCGGTGACGAAGGGCGATCTGACCCGCTCGATCAAGGTGGAAGCGCGCGGCGAGGTCGCCGAGCTCAAGGACAACATCAACACCATGATCGACAACCTGCGCGCGACGACCGATCGCAACCAGGAGCAGGACTGGCTGAAGACGAACCTCGCCAAGTTCACGAACATGCTCCAGGGCCAGCGTGACCTCGTCACGGTCGGGCGCACGCTGCTCTCCGAGCTCACGCCGCTCGTCGACGCGCAGCAAGGCACGATCTACCAGATGGAACGCGGCGAATCGCCCGAGCTCGGCGAGGCGCTCGAACCGAAGACCCTGCGCCTGCTCGCCGGCTACGCGCAGCGCCCCGATCAGCCCGAGACCATCCGGCTCGGCCTCGGGCTCGTCGGCCAGGCCGCGGCCGAGAAGCGCCGCATCCTGCTCCACGACGTGCCGCCCGACTACACCCAGATCCACTCGAGCCTCGGCACGGCGCCGCCGCGCAGCGTCCTCGTCTTGCCCGTGCTCTTCGAGGACGAGACGATGGCCGTGATCGAGCTCGCGGCGCTGCGCCCGTTCACGAACACGCACCTCGCGTTCCTCGATCAGCTGACGCAGTCGATCGGCGTCGTCTTGAACACCATCGAGGCGACGATGCGCACGGAGAACCTGCTGCTCCAGTCGCAGCAGCTCACGACGGAGCTCCAGACGCGCCAGATCGAGCTCCAGCGCACGAACGAGGAGCTCGCCTCCAAGGCCAAGCAGCTCGCCGAGCAGAACGCGGAAGTCGAGCGCAAGAACAAGGAGGTCGAGCAGGCCCGCCGCGCGCTGGAGGAGAAGGCCGCCGAGCTCGCGCTCACCAGCAAGTACAAGTCGGAATTCTTGGCGAACATGTCGCACGAGCTGCGCACGCCGCTCAACTCGATCCTGATCCTGGGCCAGCAGCTCGGCGACAACGTGGGCGGCAACCTGACGCCGCGTCAGATCGATTTCGCGAAGAACATCCATTCGGCCGGCACCGACCTGCTCACGCTGATCAACGACATCCTCGATCTTTCGAAGATCGAGTCGGGCACGGTCACGGTGGAGCCCGAGGAGATCACCTTCGCGTCGCTCCGCGACAGCGTGCACCGCACCTTCCACCACATCGCGGAGAACAAGGGCCTCACCTTCCAGGTGGACATCGATCCGAACTTGCCGCGCACGTTCATGAGCGACTCCAAGCGCTTGCAGCAGATCTTGAAGAACCTGCTCTCGAACGCCTTCAAGTTCACGTCGCACGGCAACATCTTCCTCAGCATTCGCCCGGTGAGCTCCGGCTGGTCGCCCGATCATCCCGTGCTCTCGAGCGCGGGCACGGCGGTCGCCTTCAGCGTCACCGACACCGGCATCGGCATCGCACCCGAGAAGCAGAAGCTGATCTTCGAGGCCTTCCAGCAAGCGGACGCGGGGACCAGCCGCAAGTACGGCGGCACGGGCCTCGGCCTCGCGATCAGCCGCGAGCTCGCGAACCTGCTCGGCGGCGAAATCCGCCTGACCAGCCGCCCCGGCGAAGGCAGCACCTTCACGCTGCACCTGCCGCTCTCCTACAAGGGTCCGGCACGCGACACCTCGGCCGCCGCGGCGAGCGCCGCCCAGGCGCACGCCCCGGGGCCGGTCTTCACCGTGGCCAAGGTCGAGGAGACGATCACCGACGATCGTGACGACGTCCACTCGGGCGATCTGGTGCTGCTGATCGTCGAAGACGATCCGCACTACGCGCGCATCCTACTCGGTATCGCTCG
>DASXWF010000143.1:0-2653 GCA_036503835.1 Polyangiaceae bacterium
GTCGGCGAGGCCGTGGGCGCCGGTGAAGCTTTCTCCCCTGAGGCTCGCGCGCGTGAAGAGAATCTCGGCCCAGTGACGAGTTTAGCAACGGACGTGCTCGCGGGCGTCGGCACCGGCATGGCGGGCGCGGCAGCCGACGTCGCTGCGGCCAAGGGCGAGGCCGAGCGCAGCGGCATGGGCCCGCTCGGCCAGGCCGCCACGACGCTGCTCGCCGCGGCGCCCATCGTAGGTCCTTCTAGCGCCGCGCGGTTCGTCCGGGAGCTCGGTGGCGGCACGGCGGACGACGCCATGAAGCAGCTCCGGTCTTCGCTCGACGAGGCCGCGATAGCGACGCCGCCCGCTGGCCTCTCCGATCGACCGCCCTCTCTGCTCGGCGATAGCGCGCCAGTAGACCGCCCCACGCTGCCCGCCGCACAGGTGCAGACGGTGCCCGCGCGTATCGAGAGCGTCAAGCAGAATCAGGAGGGCCTACTTTGGTACGAGAAGCACATGCGCCAGGCCGACCCGGCCAGCGGCGACGCCGAGCGATTCATGCAAGGCCTAGAGGACTATGAGCCAACCCCTTGACCCCACCCTAGCCCCCGCCGCGGCGAGCGCCGATGCGACCGTGGCGGCCCTGCAGGGCGCGCCCGCGGCGCCCATGCCCGACGTAGGTCAGCCGGCGCCGCCTGCTGTTGCACAGCCTGCACAACAGGCGCCCGCGGGGCAACAGCCGCCTGTCCCCGGCGACGACACCTCCCCCGGCGCGCAGCTACTTTCGCGTGTGCCCGCGCTCAAACAGCAGATCGACGAGAGCGCCGCCAAGGCAGCCGCGTCGGCAGGCGCTCTCGCAGCCGCGCCCGCGGCGTCCCCCGGCATGGTGGCCACGCGCGAGCAGGTCGAGCTCCCGGCGACGCCCGAGCAGGCCCAGAAGGGCGTCCAGCAGCTCGGCGAGGCTCAGGACGCGGGCCGTAAGGCTGCCGAGAAGACCGCCCAGGCACAGGCCGTAGCCGAAGTCAACGACTTTTTCCTCAAGAAAGCCGCCCAACACCTCGCCGAGCAGCGCTACATGGCCGAAAAGCAGGCCACGGACGCCATTCAAGAGCGCGTCATGCGCGAGTATCAGGAGACTTCCGCCGACGAGCTCGACCCGAGCCGCGTTTTCACGGGCTCGCCGGGCACAGGTTGGGGCCTCGTGAGCACGATCCTGGGCGCAATCGTCGGCGGAGTCGCTCTCGGGCCGCTCGGCGCCATCACGATGGCCGTGCGCGGCGTCGATAAGGCCATCCGACAGGACCTCGAGCTGCAAAAAGAGCAGAAAAACAGCCGCCTCAAGCAATACGAGACGATTCTCGGCGACCAACAGCTCGCCTATCAGCGCCTGTACAGCCAGCAGCTGAACCTAGCGGCCCAACAGGCCGAGACGCTCGCCGCGGAGAGCAAGGCGCGGGGCACTTTCGCTCAGATGGGCGCCGTTTCCGAGCAGATTCGGGCCCTGCACGGCCGCGAGCAGGCCTCGTTCACGAAAGACCACCAGACTAAGCGCTCGCTCGAGTACACGAACGAGATGCTCCTGAAGAAACAGGGCCCAGCGGCGCCCACCCTCGCGCCCGAGACGGCGCCCGTGCTCGAGGCGTTCCGGCGGCATGGCGTTGACGTCAAGGACCCGGGTTACCGCGACTACGTCCAGAAGCGTGTTGAGCAGGCCCCGTACATGGGTGCCGTCAAGCAGGCGGGCAGCACGCTCGAGAACACGATGGCGCGGCTCGGCGGGCAGGACGTGCCGGGCTACGGTCGATTCGACGAGCGTATCCCGGTCGAGGCCCTGGGCCCCGAGGCGAAAGCCGTGCAGCAGACGTTCAACAACGCGGTCGACGAGTTCGGCCGTAAGAAGTCCGGCGCGGCGATCACCAAGGATGAGTGGGAATTCCTACAGCGCATCGCGCGTGGCGGGGGCTCGCTTGCTGAGATGCGGCGCGGCGTCGAGATCATGCGGCGCCGGGGCCAGACCGCGCTCGACGAGTACGACCGCGGCTTCCCTCAGTACCGGAACCTTCAACGTGAGCTCGACGGCATCGAGCGCGGACAGAACCCGAAGACGCCTTACAACGAAGCCGACCTCAGCATCGCCCCCCCGGGCGCCATGCCGGGCGTCACGCCCGCCCCTGACGCAGCCGTGCGGGACCAACGCCGGGACCAGAGCCGCAAGCAGACCGCGGGCGGCAAGGCCGTTAGCGACGCACTATTCGGGGGGCAGAGCGGCGGGGGCGGCACGACTAGCGGGGCCGACGGTGACCCTGACGCCGTAGACGAGTTTTTCGCAAAGTAATGGCTGAGAAGTATTACGAGCCCATAATGGGCGAGGTCGTCGACGTCGAGGAGGGCGTCGAAGCGCCCGAGGGCGCGACGCGCGCGACGGCGGCTGACGTCGAGCGTTCCGACCGCATGCGGAACTTTGACATGGGTACAGCCGTGCTCGAGAAGATTCCGGGCGTGCGGCACCTCACGGCTAACTCTCCGGCCGACGAGAAATCCCAGCGCGACCGCGCCCGCACGCTCGACGAGGAATCCCCCGCCGTCTCCGTCGCCGCAGAGCTCGTCCCCGAGCTCGCCATCGCGATGGCGGGCGGGGCGCTCGTCTCAGGCGCGAGCAAGGCGTATGGCGCCGCCACGG
>DASXWF010000144.1:0-1919 GCA_036503835.1 Polyangiaceae bacterium
CTCGATCCCGCGAACCCGACCACGCTGCCGCCCTGCTCTTCCACCGCTGCGCGCACGCCGCGCCAGATCGCCCACTCGTACTCGTTGTTCATGTACGCGGACAGGAACGCCACCCGCGGGCGCCCCGCCCCAGACCCTCCAGGCGCTCGCGGAGAGCTTCGCTCGTTCGGAGGCGAAGGCGGCGACATTCCCACGTTCTTACCGGAATCTCTCTCCGAGCGCGAGCACCGGAGTCGCAGCATCAGCGTCATCCCAAGGTAGGAGTTCGTGGGACAAGGCGCCTCGCAGCGGGACATTCTGGGCGGAGCTTCAACCGGCGGGACCGGCTACGATGCCCTCAGCGCGGGGCACGTTCCTTGCCGCACTCCGCAGCGCATGACCACTCGACGCGATTTCGTCCTCGGCACCGCTGCCCTCACGGCGAGCGCTTGTCACCCGCAAGAACCGCCGCCGGCGGGGCCCGTGAGCCCCGCGCCCTCGGCGCCCCAAGCACGAGCAGCACGCGAAAATTCCGGCATGCCGAAGCGCCGGCTGGGCAAGACTGGGGTCGAAGTCTCCGCGCTCGGGCTCGGCGGCTTCCACATGGGCGCGGCAGGCAGCGAGGAAGACGGCGTGCGCCTGGTTCGCGCCGCGATCGACGAAGGCATCACGTTCCTCGACAACTGCTGGGACTACAACGACGGCAACAGCGAAACGCGGATGGGCAAGGCCCTCTCCGGCGGCTACCGCCAGCGCGTGTACCTGATGACCAAGATCGACGGCCGCACGAAGCGCGCGGCCCTCGATCAGCTGCATCAGTCGCTGCGGCGTCTCAATACGGACGTCATCGATCTCGTTCAGATCCACGAGGTGATCCGGCCGAACGACCCCGAACGCTGCTTTGCGCCGGACGGCTGCGTCGAAGCGCTCGTGGACGCGCGCGCGGCGGGCAAGATTCGACACATCGGCTTCACGGGGCACAAGCATCCGGACCTCCATCGTTCGATGCTCGCGACAGCCAGAAAGAACGACTTCGCGTTCGACGCCGTTCAGATGCCGCTCAACGTGCTGGACGCCCACTTCCGGAGCTTCGAGCGCGAGGTGCTCCCGGAGCTCACGAAGGACGACATCGCCGTCCTCGGGATGAAATCGTGCGGCTCGGGGGACATCCTGAAGACGGGCGCGGTGAGCCCGGAGGAGTGCCTGCGCTACGCCCTCAGCCTGCCGACGTCGGTCGTGATCAGCGGCATGGATAGCCTCGAAATGCTGCGCAAGAATCTGGAGACCGTGCGGCGCTTCACGCCCCTGTCCGACGACGAGCGCCGGCAGCTGCTCGCCCGCACCGAACCGTTCGCGCGCGAAGGCAGGCACGAGCTTTTCAAGACGAGCGAAAAGTTCGACGGCACTGCGCGAAACCCGCACTGGCTGGAGGAAGCAAGGCTCTAGGCACGTCCTTGCCGCTACCCCGTTCGGGCGCCGAGGGGTAGGCTCGGGCACATGGTGGGCCTTCGAATGCAGAAAGGCGGCGCCCTCGTCGGAGGCTGCGTCTTGTTCGCGGCGCTGTCGGGCTGTGGAGCCGATAGAATCGATCGAAACGTGGCGAGCGGCGGCGCTCCGACGGGCGGAAGCCCGAGCGCCGGCACCAATTCGAACGCGGAGAGCGGATCGGGAGGAACCGCGGCAACGGGCGACGGCGGCACGGATGGGACGCCGAGCGGCACGGGCGGGAGCTCGGCTGGGACGTCGAGCGGCACGGGCGGGAGCTCGGCTGGGACGTCGAGCGCCGGACAGGCGGGGAGCGGCGCCGGCAGCTCCGCGAGCGGCGGCACCGAGAACGACGTCGGCGGTGCGGCAGGCGAAGGCGCGAGCGGCGGCGGCTCCGTTCCCGTCGAAGTCATGGACGCCCTCGCCATCGACGATCCGACCATCGACGCGGCCTC
>DASXWF010000145.1:0-2081 GCA_036503835.1 Polyangiaceae bacterium
GACGCCCTCGGTGTCGTCGGCGATCGCAACGAAAGCGCCGCCGAGACCGATGTAGCGCGTGCTCCCCTTGATCGTTCCGCGCACGGGGTCGACCGTGCGCGGCTCTTCGCTGGATTGCCCCGGCGCCTGCCGCGCGACGGCGAGGGACATCACGAAGGCGGCGACGCCGATCGCTTGCGGGATTCTGGCCATCGTCGTCTTTGCGAAGACCTCGCACGACTATCTCGGGCGCGTCCGAGGCGGAAGATTTCAGGCGGAGTCCAATGTGTGAACGGGAGCACCTTGCAGGACGGCAGCGAGCCCCCCACGACGATGAACTCGACCCCGTGCCGATGGAGCAGCGCCAGGAGTTCAGCGTGTTGGTCCACCGCGCACGCTTTGAGCGAGGCTCGGGGAGCTTTCCGCATTACGCCGGTCGCTCCGCCGGCGTCAGGCTCAGCATCCAGCGGACGAGGGAGCGGTCCACGCCATTGTCGTCGTAGACGGCGAGCGCCTGGGTGTCGGGGCTCGCCTCAGCTCGCTCGGAGACGAGGGCATCCTCGTGGCTGTCTGACGGTCCAACGGCTGGAGCTCCGGCGTGATGGGCGAAGGATAGCATTTCAGCCCCGCTCCGGGCCCAGCCGATAGGCGTTTTCGCCGAGGTTTCTTGACTCTTCCCCGGCTGGGAGGTACCCCCATCGCCCCTTGGCGCTCGTAGTTCAGAAATTCGGCGGTACGTCGGTCGCTAACCTGGAACGCATGCGGAACGTCGCGGAGCGCGCGCTCCGGACGCAGCGAGAAGGGCACGAGGTCGTCGTGATCGTGAGCGCCATGTCGGGCGAGACGAATCGCCTGCTCGGGCTCGCCCACCAGGTGTCGGAGGTGCCGGACGCGCGCGAGCTGGACGCGCTCGCCGCGACGGGAGAGCAGGTGAGCGCGGCGCTCGTCGCGATCACGATTCAGGCGCTCGGCGGCAAGGCGCGCAGCCTGCTCGGGCACCAGGTGCGCATTCAGACGGACAGCGCCTTCACGAAGGCGCGCATCCACAACATCGACGACTCGAAGCTGCTCGAGACGGTGAAGTCCGGGCAGATCGCGGTGGTCGCCGGCTTTCAGGGCACGGACCCCGAGGGCAACATCACGACGCTCGGGCGCGGCGGCTCGGACACGACCGCGGTCGCGATCGCCGCGGCGATTCGCGCGGATGTCTGCGAGATTTATACGGACGTGGACGGTGTGTACACGACCGACCCCAACATGTGCCCGTCGGCACGCAAGATCGATCGCATCAGCTACGAAGAAATGCTGGAGCTCGCTTCGCTCGGCGCGAAGGTGCTGCAGATCCGCTCGGTGGAGGTTGCCATGAAGTACGGTGTCCCGGTTCACGTGCGCTCGTCGTTCAACGATCGCCCGGGGACGATGGTCGTGAGCGAAGAAGGTCTGGAAGCCGTCGTGGTTTCCGGCGTGGCCTACGACAAGGGCGAGGCGAAGGTGCAGCTGGTGGCCGTGGTCGACAAACCGGGCGTCGTCGCCAAGGTTTTCGGGCTGCTCGCCGAGAAGAACGTGTCGGTCGATATGATCATCCAGAGCCCTTCGCGCGGCGGCGGGTCCACGACGGACGTGACGTTCACGGTGCCGAAGACGGATCTCGCGCGCGTGAAGGACCTGATCGAGCAGTCGACCAAGGAGCTCGGCGCGACGGTCGAGTACGACTCCGACATCTCGAAGGTGTCGATCGTCGGGCTCGGCATGCGCTCGCACGCCGGCATCGCTTCGAAGATGTTCCACCTGCTCGCCGCGGAGGGCATCAACATCCAGGCGATCAGCACGAGCGAGATCAAGATTTCCTGCATCATCGCCGCGAAGTACACCGAGCTCGCCGTGCGCACGCTGCACGAGGGCTTCGGGCTCGACAAGAGCGCGGTCGTCGAGCAGTAGGCGGAACGAGACGCGGGCGCTTCCAGGGTTCGGAAGCGCTCGCGCGAAATTCGAAGCAACTCGCGCGGCGGGCTGGCCGACGTGCGGAAATGGCACACGGATTTCGACGGAAGGTCGGTTGGTGGTTCTGCGGGTTGCTCGCTGTGGCGGCGACGGCGGGGTGC
>DASXWF010000146.1:0-8250 GCA_036503835.1 Polyangiaceae bacterium
GAACACGTAGTTCGGATGAATCGAGGGATCGTGCGGAGGCACCTCGATCTCGTGCTCGGTCAGCGCGTAGATCGTGAAGGCGTAGTTGTCGGTGACGGGCGCTACCGGCGGGAGCCCGCAGCGCGCCGCGAGCGTGACCTGCGAGTTCGGGCAGGGGCCGAAGAACCGCGCAATGCCGCGCGCCTGAACGTGCTCTGCGTCCTTCAGGCTGTGGGGGAGCGGAGTCACGGCGGTCGAACCGGGGACGAGGCCGGGGATGCCCTCGGGCAGCGTGTGACGGCTGTGCGGGATGTTCCAGATGGCCCAGTGGTACGCGAAGTTCGGATCCGCGATGCTCGTGTCCCGAAACACGATCGCGTAGCTCTTGGTGTCGTTCGGACCCTTGGTCCAGGTGAGCTCCGGCGTAACGCCGGTCGCGAACGGGTTACCCTGACAGGTGTACGGCGCGGGCAGCGCTGCGCCGTCCGCGAAGTCGGGGCTCTCCAGCAGGAAGGGGAGGTTGCCGAAATGGTTGCCGTTGTCCGCTTCCTGGACCTGGCCGACGCTTTCGCCGCCGCCTTCGCCGGCACAACCGAGCGCCATTGCGGCCACCAAACCTGAAAGTCTTAGGGAAATCGCCTTCTTCATTACCTTCCTCCTTGCAGAACAGCCGGGCCTTGGACCCGCGGTCCTCGCCTCGCCACGCGAGACGCGCGCGGGATGACCCTCACGAGCCTGCTTCTCTATCGCAGAGAGGCCCGACGCCAAAGCACCAATTCGCTCGACACGACGATGCCCGAGCAGGGCCCGCATCCGGCTCCGAACCGACCACCGGTCAGCGTTCAGAGCAGCTCGACTTCACACCCGGTCGCCGCGCAGTTGCAGGTCGCGCCGTCTCGACAGCGGATGGTGCAGCCACCGCCCGAGCACGACCCGATCGTGCACGTGTCGCCGCTTCCGCACTCGAGCTCGCAGTCGCCGCCGGAGCAATCCGTGATGGTCATGACCGTTCCACCCGAGCCGTGAATGCCGCCGTCGATCTCGCAACCGCCTTCGCTGCACGCGTCGATCGTGCAGGTGCGGCCCGACCCGCAGGCGATGCTGCAGCCGGAGCCGCAGGTGCCGATCGAGCACAGCGGACCGTCGCAATCCATGGTGCACCCGGATTCGCACTCGGGAATGCTGCAGCTCGCTTCGTCGGTACAGACCAGACGGCAGCCGTTCGTGCAAGGCTCGATGCTGCATTCGGCGCCGTCACCGGCACACTCGGTGGTGCAACCGCCCGTGGGACACTGAGTCGTGCAATCCGAACCGCCCTCGCACGTCGAGAGGCAGCCCCCCTGCTGGCAGTTCATGTCGCAGGTGGCGGCGTCGCACTCGAAGTCGCAGCCGAAGTAGCAATTCATGCTGCACGACGCGTCCTCGCACGACGTCTCGCAGTTGCCGACCGAGCAGAGCAGCTCGCAGTCTGCGCCGTCCCTGCACTCGTAGTCGCAGGGCTCGTCCGGCGTACCCGTGAAACAATCGAGAGAGCACGCCTCTCCAACGCATTCGCATTCGCCGAGGCAGTTGCCGTCGGATGCTCCCCCTTCGCCCGCCGCGCCGCCCGTGCCGCCGCTTCCGCCCTGCGAACCGCCGGACCCACCGCCACCGCGCCCGCTGTTCGCCGTGCCGCCGGCGCCCGCCTCGCCCCCGACACCTCCCGAATCGTCGCTGCCCGCCGTTCCCGTGCCGCCGCTGCCGGAGGTTCCGGTACCACCCGCGCTGGTGGCGCCCGCATTGCCCTTCCCGGCGCTGCCGGCGCTGCCCTTCCCGGCGCTGCCCGCGCCGCCGCCGCCCTTACCGGCGCCGCCGATACCGCCCCGACCGGCTGCGGCGCTCGCGCCGTCGTCGCCGGACTTCGTACTCTCACCTCCGCAGGCAACGGTGACGCAGAAGGAAACGAGAACGCAACAGCCGGTAAGGAAATACTTGTTCGCCACCATTCTCACTCAATCCCACCAAACCAAGACACCCGATGATACAGCGAACGTTCGCTTCCGACCAGAGCCGTCCTTCGAGCGCGCTTTCCGGCGCCTTCTTCGGGACGTTTACGCCGACGCCCGCGCGGCTCGAAGCTCGGCCCGCTTGTAGGCCGTGTACGACGCGATCAGGTGGCAGATCCAACCCAGAAGCCCGCCTGACCCGATCCAGAAGCCCGGCGTGATGATCAGCCAGAAAATTCCACGCAAAAACTCGCCGTTGTAGATCTGCCCGACCCCGGGAACGACGAGGGAGAGAACGGCGGCCGTTCCAGCTCGACTCATATCGCTCTTCATCTAGTGTCGATTCCGCGGCGGCGCAAGCCGAGGCCACGCGCGATTTCGGCGGGCTCGAGTATGCTGCTCGCGTGCAGAGCAAAGCCGCGAGCGTCGAGGATTACCTTGCCGAGCTGCCCGCCGCTCGGAAAAAGGAGCTCTCTGCCGTTCGGAGTGCCGTCAAGAAGCACCTCCCGAAGGGCTACACGGAAACCATGCAGTACGGGATGATTTCGTACGTGGTTCCGCTCTCGGTCTACCCGGAAGGCTACCTGAACAATCCGGCGCAACCGCTGCCGTACATTTCGCTCGCCGCGCAGAAGAACTACTTCGCTCTCTATCTCATGAACGTCTCCGGCAACGCGGAGCTCGAAGGCCGATTTCGCGCGGCGTACACCAAGTCCGGGAAGAAACTCGACATGGGCAAGTCCTGCGTTCGCTTCCAGTCCGCGGCTGATCTCGCTCTCGACGTGATCGGCGCGACCGTGGCCAGCACGTCCGTCGACGACTACATCGCGCGCTACGAGCAGGTTCGCGGCCGGAAATCAGCGGCAAAACCCGCCCGACGTTCGAAAGCACGGCGGATCCGAAAATAGCGGCCGCTCGAGCTCGGGGCGAACCGATGGCCGAACCGGGCCGCGCCCGAGCTGTGCTACATCGCGCCGATGGCAACGCTGGTCGGCTTCCACGAGTGGCTCGGCAAACAGAAGGGCTTGCGCACTCCGGTCGGTGAATTCGCGCGCACCGCGCTGCGGGACGCGAACTTTCCGCGCGAAGTCGCGTCCCTGGACGCGCTCCTCGAGTACGTGCGCGGCCAGCCGAACGGCTCCGCCCAGACCGTCGCGATCGCGCGCACCGCCTACCGGACGTACGAGCGCAGCGTCCAGCCCCCGTCGCGAATCTGAGCGGATCGCTCGAGCGCGAGGCGCGGCGCGTTATCGTCGAGGCGCATGCCCCGCATTTCGGTGGACGGAATCGAGCTCAACGTGCGCGTGGAGGGACAGGGTGAGCCCGTCGTGCTGGTTCACGGATTTCCGGACTCGTCCGAGCTCTGGCGCCTCTTGACGCCGCGGCTCGTGTCCGCGGGCTTTCGAACCATCGCGCTCGATGTCCGCGGGTTCGGCGAATCGGACGCGCCCGTCGGCAAGCGTCATTACCGGCTCGCGCGCCTCGCGGACGACGTACTCGCCGTCATGGACGCGTTCGGCATCGAGAAGGCGCACCTCGTCGGTCACGACTGGGGCGCCGCGACCGCATGGTTCCTTGCCGGAACGCGGCCCGAGCGCTTTCACACGCTGACCGCGCTCTCCCTCGGGCACGCGCGCGCCTACCTGGCCGCGGGCATCCGGCAGATCGTACGCGCCTGGTACATCGTTCTGATCCTCGTCCCGTTCGTGGCCGAAGCCGTGGCGCGCGCGTGGAGCTGGGCTCTGTTCCGCGCCGGTAGCGCCCACCATCCGGAATCGGAGCGCTGGTTCCGGGATCTCGCGCGGCCCGGCAGGCTCACAGCGGGCTTCAACGTCTATCGGGCGAACGCGCTCTCCGCACCCGCCGCTCCGAACGTCTCCATCCCGGTGCTCGGGATCTGGAGCGACCACGACGTCGCGCTCACGGAACAACAGATGACGCTCTCGGCGCGCTTCGTCGAGGGTCGTTTCCGGTACGAGCGCATCGAGGGCGCGAGCCACTGGTTTCCGCTCGAGGTTCCCGAGCTCCTGAGCCAGCTCCTGCTGGACTTCTTTCGGAACCGCTGAGCGCGACGCCGTTCAACCGCAGTGCGCACCCGGAGTGCCCGGCCCTACTCGACGAACTGCGACAGCAGGCGAATGTACGCGATCTGATAGCCGTTGCTGTTCTCGGTGACCGACCAGGAATTCAGCGGCCAGCTCGTGTTGAAGTCGAGGTACGACTTCTGCGGCGGTTGATTGCCGGGCGGGCTCGGAGGCTCGGCTCCGCAGCTCACGCCGCTGCAGCCGGAGGGGCAGCAGCCGTCCCAGCCGTAGCTCGGGTTGGGCCCACCGGTGAGGAAGCCCGGCGGCGGTCCGTACGTCGAGGTTCCGACGCGGTCCCAAAGGGCGCTGCCGTCCGCGAACCAGCTGTGAAAAAACTCGTTCGCCGAGCGTTCGGCGCCGGCCCCGGCCATGTTCGAGAGGTAGACGAGCCCGAGCGGGTTCACCCCGTGCAGGTAGTGCAGGTAGCTCTCTGCCGCCGCCAGCGCTTCGTCGGCGTCGACGTCCGGAAAGTCGTACTTCACGAGCGCGTGGAAGACGAGGCCCTGATGGGATTTGACGGCGTTGCTGCCCCACGTGTACGTCGTGAGCGGCGCGAGGTACGGGTCGATTCCGTTGCGATGCGCTCCGAGGTTTTCGTCGCTTTCGAGCGCGCTCGCGTAGGCGGCTCGAATCGCGCCCGCGACGCTTTCGGTGGCGCCGGGCAGAGACGCGTAGTGCAGGAGCATCTCCTGAACTTCTTCTTCCCAGCCGTAGGCGTAGGAGGCGAGCAGCGTCGCCGTGCCGTGATTTTCGTCGAAGAAGGTTCGATAGCTCGCTTCCCCGGTGAGCTCGAACAGGTAGCAGGCGGCTTCGAGGCGCTTCATCGTGCGGCCCTTGTCGTCGACCTCCTGCTGCCCGGCACCGAGGCCGGTCGAGCCGAACCCCGCGTCGTTGTTGCGAAAGCTGATGCTCGGGTTGTCACTCGCCCAGGCGTAGGCGCGCTCCGCCGCGCTGCGAAGGGTGTCGGCGCGCTCGCTCATGCCTTCGATGCCGCCGATGACCACGGCGGCGTAGGCGAAAGCGGCCGCCGCGCTCGCCGTCGCGGAGGTGCTGGAAGGACCGTAGAAGCTCGGGTCGGTCGCGCTCGACGGCGGGGTGCCGCCTGCGAGGCCCACGATGCTGAGGACCGAGCCGTCTTCCTCCTGCAGGCGTTCGAGGTAGTCGAGCCCGAACAACGCTTCGTCGATGATGTCCGGAATGTCGTTGCCGGATTCGGGGATGTTGCTGGCGTCGCCCCAGATTTCCGGCCGATCGCGGTAGGCGCGCAGCATCTGGACGACGTAGCCCGCGTGCCAGTTCGTGTATTTGTTGTAGTCGCCCGCGTCGTACCAGCCGCCGGACAGGTCCCGTGCGGTCGACGCGTCTTCCTTGGCGCTGAAGAGCCGCGCCTCCCGGTCCTGCCCGGGCCCCACGTGGCTCGCGGCGTCCGCCCAGCCTTCGCCGGCGAATGCGGCGGCCTTCTCCTGACCGGCGCGCTGGTAGAAGAAGGTGCGGACGGCATGGCGCAGCACCTCCGCGTACACACCGGGCGCGACGCTGAAGACCGCCGAGCGCACCCCGCGCTCTTCGTCGAGCACGTAGTACGACGATTCCGCGGTGACGCTCGAGAAGTCGAACCAGTAGGCGCGATCGCCCGAGGACTCGTCCACGGCTCCGTCGCGCCACTCGACGGGAGCTCCGCTCGAGACCGACTCGCCGCTGAAGGCGTCGATCAGCGCGTACGTCGCCCCGGGCTCGAACGACTCCCCGGCGTCGAAGCCCATCGCCGGAACGCGAATGACCGCGACTTTCTTGGAGGAAGGCCGATATCCGAACTGGTCGACCACGATGAACGGAGAAAGCTCGGCGTCGGGCTCGGGCGGTTCGCCGCGGCCGCCGCTCGCACCGGTCCCGCTCGTTCCGCCCGTTCCGCCCGTTCCGGCGCTGCCGCCTGCCGAGCGCCCCGCCGTCGTGGCGCCGGTTCCGCCCGTACCGGCATCGTCCGAGCCGCCCGCGGCCGAAGTGTCGGTCCCACCGCTGCCCTTGCCGGCGGAACTTCCCGCCGTCGGCTCTCCGCCGCCTGCGGATCCGGCGCTTCCACCGGCGTCGTTGCCCGAGCGCCCCGCCGTGGCCCCGTCGGTTCCCCCACCCCGATCGCCGGATCCATCGTCGTCGTTTCCCGAACACGCCCCCGTCGCGAGAACGAGAGCCAGAACCATGCACGCGGTTTTCGAAGCCACGCTAAATAGTATTCCAGGTGTATGACGCCTGCACTCCGGGCTTTTCGAGTATCGTTCCGGCGCCTCATGTTCTCCTGGAAGATTCGCGCCGCGCTGCTCGCGCTCGGTGTCGCAGCGTCGCCGCTTTCGGCGTGCGGCGACGCCTGTAAGGACTCGGCCCAATGCGCGCGCGACGGGCTCTGCTCGAAAGGGCCGGCCCGCGCGTGCCTGGCGGCGACGGACGCGGACTGCTCCGGCTCGGAAGCGTGCAAACAGCACGGCAAATGCGCCGCCAAGGACGGCGCCTGCACCGCGCTCGGGGACGCCAGCTGCCAGGCGTCCGAAGGCTGCAAGAAGGACGGAAACTGCAACGCGTACCAGGGCAGCTGCGTCAGCCAGATGAAGGCGCTGCACAACATCTGCATGGGCGAATGCGGGCGGGAAGGACGTTGTGTCCTCCAGGCGGGCGAGTGCGTCGCGACCTCGCAGCTCTATTGCACGGGCACGCAAGACTCCACGGTCCTCCCGCAGAGCCCGTGCGCGAAGGCCGGTCTGTGCCAGCTCACGAACGGTCGCTGTGTCGCGGTGTCCGACGCGCAGTGTCAGGCCTCGCTCCTGTGCAAGGACCGAGCGCAGTGCCATGCCCAGAACGGAGCCTGCGTCGCCGTCAGCGAGGATTGCCAAAAATCGGAGGGCTGCGCGAAAAGCGGCCGCTGCGACGTCATCGCGGGGCGCTGCGCGGCGCTGACCGTCGAGGATTGCCGGCGGTCGACGAACTGCAAGCTCGAAGGCGCCTGCGCCGCCAACCACGGCGTGTGCATGGCGGACTCAGCGGAGGATTGCGCCCAGTCGACCGGGTGCAAGGAGGCCAACCGCTGCGCGGTGCGCGACGGCGTGTGCGTGATCGGACCCGCGGCGGGAGCGGCTCCCGTGACTTCGGGAAAGCCCAAAGCGGCACCGAGCGCCCTTCCCGCGAGCTCGGGAAAGCCGAAGCCGGCGCCGAGCGGCGCCAAGCGTTGAGCGGAACGGACCTCAGTCCGCCGTGATCGACGTGAGCGTGAACGAGCGGTCGTTCTCGAACTGGAACACGACCTCGTACTCGTCGTTGCCGGGTGAGCGGATGACGATCGTCACCGATTGACCGCTCGGAACGTCCTCCAGCACGTAGTCGAACGAAGTATTGATCGTGCCCGCCGTGGTCGACACGATGTGCCAGGTGCTGTTCGCGTTCACGTAGTGCTCGACGTTCGCCGTGCCCGGCTCCGTCGTGAAGAAACTCACGATCGTATCCGCCGTGGCGCACGGATTCGTGCCGTCCGTGTACGTGTTCGTCGTCAGCCGGCAGGTCTGCGCGTCCTCCAGGGTGCAAACGACCGCACCGTAGGTGTCGAGCACGAACGATTCTCCGAGCGTCACCGCCGCCGGGAAATCGCTGCAAGCGGTCGACTGCGGATCCGAGCCGCCGGAGCCACCACGGCCTGCGGAGCTGCCGCCCGAGCCGCCCGAGCCGGCGTCGCCGCCGGCGCCGGGACTGCCCGCATCACCACCGGCGCCCGGCGTTCCCGCGTCGCCGCTTGCACCGGACGTTCCGGCATCACCGCCGCTGCTGGGGCTGCCGGCGCCGCCGGTCTCTTCCATGCCCGCGCTGCCGCCCGAACCACCCGCGTCGCCGCCGGACGCCCCCGAGCTCGTTCCGGCGCTGCCGGCGCTACCCGACGAGCCTGCCTTCCCCGCCTTTCCCGCCGATCCGCTCGAACCGCCCTTCCCACCTTTCCCGGCAGAGCTTCCGCCGCTCCCAGCCGAGCCTCCCGGTTCGTCCTCATCACCGCAGCCCGGAAGCACGGCAAACCCGGTCACGATCAGAAGCCCGATTAGCGTAGAAGAGCGCATGGCGCGCGACGCTAGGCCGCCCGCCCGAGCACGTCAATGTCACTACGCAGAGACTGTGGCGGAACGACCCAGTCGATCCACGTGATAAACTCGCGCAGAGCACGCGGCGAGGCT